>NZ_DBNGVP010000188.1:0-84944 GCF_057119385.1 Archangium sp.
GCACTACGGCAACGCGAGCCGAATGAAACGCCTTCTTCAGTGAACCCGACGCAACGTAATGACGTGGGACATAAACGCAGCGCTCTTGCCGACCCATGGCGTCGTGACGGACGTTTCGGGCAGCACCACTACACCCCACGAGAAACATGCAGAGCAGCGCGGTCCACCCGCGTGACATGCCGCACCTCCTGTCGTTGACCGCGTCCACTCGGCGAGGGCCGCCCCCGGCCAACCAAGGAAGCGGCCAGACCCTCTCAGGTGGCCGAGACCGGAGCAGCGGAGCGCGCCCGCCGCTTGCGGAGCGCCTCGGCCACGCGGATGGCGAAGAGCAACGCCAGCACTCCGCCGTAGACGAGCGGCTCGGTGAGGTCCTTCTTCACACGCCAGACGAAGTGCACCACGCCCAGCGAGGCCGCCACGTAGGCGAGCCGGTGCAGCCGCTGCCATGCGGGAAAACCCATGCGGCGCACCATGCGATTCGTGCTGGTGACGGCCAGCGGCACCAGCAGCACCAGCGCCAGGAAGCCCACGGTGATGAAGGGCCGCTTCGCGATGTCCTCGAGGATGACGCCGAGGGCCAGCCCCTGGTCCAGCACGACGTACGTGAGGAAGTGCAGCGAGGCGTAGGTGAAGCCCAAGAGGCCCAGCAGCTTGCGCAGGCGGATGGGCCACGTCCACCCGGACACCACCTTGAGCGGCGTGCACGCGAGCGACGCCACCAGGAAGATGAGGGCGAGCAGCCCCGTCTGGTTGAGCACGCGCTCGATGGGGTTGGCGCCCAGCGCCCCCTGTGCGAACGCGAGCGCCAGATGGGCCAACGGGTAGAGGCCGCCCACGAGGACGGCCGGCTTGAGCCAGGGGTGTGGAGGGGAGGCCATGGGCGTCAGAAGTTCTTGCTCAGGTCCATGCCCTTGTAGAGGCCGGCCACCTGCTCGGCGTAGCCGTTGAAGGGCAGCGTGGGGCGGCGGCGCAGCTCTCCGATGCGGCGCTCGGAGGCCTGGCTCCAGCGCGGGTGCGCCACCTCGGGATTCACGTTGGCGAAGAAGCCGTACTCGCGGGAGTTGGCCTGGCTCCACGTGGTGGGCGGCTGCTTCTCGGTGAGCGAGATGCGGACGATGGATTTGATGCCCTTGAAGCCGTACTTCCACGGCACCACCAGCCGCAGCGGCGCGCCATTCTGGTTGGGCAGGACGCGGCCGTACATGCCCACCGCCATCATCGTGAGCGGGTGCAGGGCCTCGTCCAGACGCAGGCCCTCGACATAGGGCCAGTCGAGCACGGGATACTTCTGGCCGGGCATCTGCTCGGGGTCCTTGAGGGTGGTGAAGGCCACGTACTTCGCCTTGCTGGTGGGCTCCACGCGGCGCAGCAGGCCCGCCAGGGGGAAGCCGAGCCACGGAATCACCATGGACCAGGCCTCCACGCAGCGCATGCGGTAGACGCGCTCCTCGAGCGGGAACCAGGACTGGAGCGTGTCCAGGTCCACGCGCTGGGGCTTGTGCACCTCGCCGTCGATGACGACCGTCCAGGGCCGGGGCTTGAGGGTGTGCGCGTTCTCGGCGGGCTCGCCCTTGTCGAGGCCGAACTCGTAGAAGTTGTTGTAGGTGGTGGCGTCCTCGTAGGACGTGGCGCGCTCATCCGTGTCGTACGGGCCGCGGGGCCGCACCACCTTGGGGGCGTCGCCCGGCGTGGCGAGCAGCGAGGGACCGTCACCCCCGGTGGGCCGGTTGCTGAGGAGCTGGAGCCCCGCGCCCACGGCCGCGGCGGTACCGGTGAAGAGGGCGGCGCTCTTGATGAGCTCGCGCCGGCGCAGGTACAGCGACTCGGAGGTGATTTCGGACCCCTGGGGCTCGGGCAGCTTCAGGCGCATGGTTCCCCTCAGTACGCCCGAAGCGGAATCCGGTTACAACCGGGCCTCCTGCGCGGGGGCGGACTGGCGCGCGTCCCTCATCTTCCACAGATGCCACCAGGGGGTGGAGGGCGACTGGTGGTGCTCCCAGTGGTAGCCGAAGAAGTAGCAGGAGAGCATGGCCCACAGGTGGTTGCGCGGCAGGGAGCGGGCGTGGTGGGGCACCATGTCCGGGGTGTCCGGCCGCCGGTGGGGCAGGTAGGTGCCGAAGTAGAAGAGCTGCACCGTGCCGAGCAGGGAGGGCACCACCCAGAATGCCACAATCCGCCACTGCGCCACTCCGAGGAGCAGCAACAGGTTGAACTTGGCGGCCATGACGAGAATCTGGAGCCAGGTGGTGTAGCGCACCATGAAGGTGGCGAACCACGGCCAGAAGGACTGGGTGCGGGTGGAGAAGTCCGGGTCGTCGGGGCCGGTGGGGTCGGCGTGGTGGGCGCGGTGGTTGACCACCAGGCGCCGGTAGGAGAGCCCGGCGAAGAGGAAGCAGGCGGCCATGCCCACGGCCTGATTCACCCACCGCAAGCGGCTCACCGTACCGTGCATCGCGTCATGGCCGGTGATGAAGAGGCCGGTGCACAGGTAGGCCTGCAGGGCGATGTGCAGGGACGTGAGGGGCGAGGCGAGGGACAGATTGGCCGCGGCCAGCAGCCAGACGAGATGGCCCAGCCACGCGCCGAGCACGGTCAGCGCGATGGGCACACCCCAGGGTCCTGGAGGAACGTGGTTCCGCATCTGGCTCATGTCTGCGAACCACCCGGCCCGCCGCGCACGGGAAAACGCACGCGGCGGGCGAGCGGACGGCGGGATTACTTCCCGGCGGGGGTGGAGAAGCCACCGAGCTCGGCGGAGAGCTTCTCGGCGGTGACGTAGCGCGGCGCGATGTCCACGGGCACGTTGCTCAGCTTGTCCAGGACGCGCTTCACCTCGGGACGCACCACGCCCATCTTCTCGAGCAGCGACTCGGCGTTGGCGCGGTTGCCGCTGGCCTGCAGCTCCATGAGCTGCTTCGTCAGGGCGGTGACGGACTCCTTGATCTTCCCGGGGACCACCGCGAAGGTGCCGTCCTTGTTCACCACCACCGCGCCGGTGTCGAGGAAGTGGTTGAGCTGCAGGGCGACGCCCTTGCCGTGCGCCTCGTTGAGGCCGAAGCGGATGGAGCGGAACGAGGACGCCAGGAAGGTGGTGTACATGGTGCGCTCCAGGTCCTTGGAGAGCACGCCCTTGTCCACCAGCTGCTGCAGGGCCCACAGGCCGGAGATGTCCGCCTTGGCCTCCTCGATGGCGCTGGAGGACGCCTGGAGCGCCTGACGCACCGTGGTCTGCTTGCCCTCGACGGTGATGTTGTGGGGCCCCAGGCCGTGCATCAGCTCGTGCATGAGGATGTGGGTGAAGAAGGCATCGAAGGAGACGTCCTTGCGGTCCTTCGCCGGGAGCGACACCTGGGCGATGGGCAGCAGCACGCGCTGGAACTTGGCCTCCTGGATGTTCTTGAGCATCACGCGCTTGGTGCCCTTCTCGGCCGCCACGCGCTCGTCATTGGGCAGGTTGTAGGCCGCGGTCTGCACGCCGCGGTAGCCATCCCCGGAGGAGAAGAGGCTGTTGACCACGCGGATGGGAGCGAGCGCGCCCAGCTTCGGGTTGCGCAGCTTCGGGTCGATGGGGAGGAGGTTCTCCAGGCCCTGGAGCTCGCCGCTGAACTTCGCGAGCTTCTGCGTCTCGGCGTCATCGCGCAGGGTGATGAAGGCCTCGAAGGCGGCCTTGGAGTTGAACCACTCGTCCTCGTAGACCTCGTAGGGCCCGATGGTGGGCTCGATGCTGGCGTCGAGCTCCATCCAGGCGACCTCGCTGGGGTAGTAGTCGTTGCTGAGGAAGCCGTCGGCGCGCTTCTCGAGGAAGGCCTTGAGCGTGGGCTGGGTGGTGAGCGCGGCGGCCTCGCGCAGCAGCTGCGCGGCCTGGGCGAGCTCGCCCTGGTACTCTACGCTGTAGGGGACGGTGACGAACTTGCCGGTGGTGTCGCGGCGAATGGTGGTGAAGAAGCCGGTGGCCTCGCGCTGCTGGGCCTCGGGGAGGGACTTCACCCAGGCCTCGATGTCGGCCTTGGAGGCGCCGGCCGGGTAGAAGTTGCCCTCGGGGGGCTTGGCGGGGACACCGGAGAGGAAGGGCGCGTTGTGGTCGAGCCGGGACCAGGGGCCCTTGTTGAGGATGAAGGAGTGCAGCCGCTCGCGGCCGAGCGGGGAGGTGTCCTCGAGGAGATCGAGCAGGAGCGTCTCGTTGCCGGCCCAGACCTGACGCAGGAAGAGCGAGTCCATGAGCTTCGCGGCCTGGACGGTCCTGGCGAGGGCTCGGCGCTCGTTCTCGGGGAGCTTGGAGACATCGACCTGGATGTCGACGGGGGCGAAGCGGGACGTCATGCGCTTGAGCTCGGCGGCGTTGGGCGGACGGGCGGGCGCCTCGGCGGCGGCGGAGCCCGAGAAGAGCAGCGCGGCGGCGGCGAGGGAGAGGAGTCGTCGGGTCATGGCGGCCCTTCTAGCCGGTGGAAGACGTGTAGGACAGCGCTCACCCACTCCCTCGCCCTCCGGGGGAGGACTGGGGGGGGGGGGTATCGGACATCGGCGGCCGGGAACCTACAATCAAGGCCCCAGAGCAGACCCCATGAGGCCCCCGCGTCAATCCATCGTCATTTCATCGTCACCCGAGCGTCAGCGTAACCCAGACGTTGCAAAACACGCTGGAACGGCGTCCAGGTGACCGATAGTCTTTGTGTGTCTTTGATGAAATTCTTCAGCTCATGAACGCGCGGCAGCCGCGGGAGCGGCAATCAGGCCAGGCGATGGTGGAGACGGCGCTGACGCTGCCGCTCATGGTGTTCCTCATCCTGGGGACGCTGCAGCTCTTCCTGATGTTCCAGGGGCGGGTGCTGGCGCAGTACGCGGCCTTCCGGGCGACCCGCGCGGGCAGTGTCAACCATGGCGACTGCGAGCGCATGAAGCACGCGGCGGTGCTGGCGCTGCTGCCTTCGTTCGACTCCTTCCTCTCGCCGAGCAAGCCGGGCGGCTCGCGGGCCCAGAAGCTGGCGCTCGCCTTCGCCGCGCGCAAGGACAACAAGTTCAACCCCGCGAAGGACTCGGGCCACGACGGCCACATCGTGTGGCTGATGCGCGAGAGCCCGCGCGCCGCGGACGTGGACGGAGACCAGGACCGCTCCTTCGATCAGCCGGGCAACCTGATGCGGCTCGAGGTGCGGCTCATCTACTGGTTCCCGATGCGCGTCCCCTTCGCCAACTGGGTCATCAGCCGCATGTTCCTCGCGCACCTGGGGCTGCGCGACTATACGGCCGCCAACCCGCTCATGCCCACCGACAAGGACCGGTGGACCCGGGAGCCGGGCAGCGGAGACCTCCGGGCGGACGTGAGGTCGGAGCTGCTCTCGCGCATCGGCAAGCGGCAATACACCCTGCCCATCGAGACGTCCTTCACCATGCGGATGATGACGCCCGCCATCCGCGCCCACTTCTCCTCCCCCATGTGCCGTTGAGGTGCCGTCCGATGCGAGCGCTCCGTTTCAACCGAGGTCAGACGCTGGTGCTCTTCGCGCTCAGCCTGATGCTGCTCACCCTCATGGTGGTGCTCACGCTGTCGCTGTCCATGAAGGTGCGCGAGCGCACGGAGCTGCAGACCGTCACCGACGCCGCCGCCTACTCCAACGCGGTGGCCACCGCCCGCACCTTCAACAACATCGCGGTGCTCAACCGCGCGCAGATCGCCTTCGCCGTGTCCCAGGCCGGCGCCCAGAGCCTCATCAGCTGGAGCACCGCCTACCTGGGCTATGTGGAGGGTGGCATCGACGGCTTCAAGAAGATCCAGAAGCCCTACAAGTTCTTCAAGAGCTTCGGCTGCCCCTGCTCCCCCTTCAGCAAGTTCTGCAAGCTGGCCTGCCGGTGCGGCAAGCGGGGCGTGAGTGACACCGACCGGTTCATCAACCGGCTGAGCCAGGAGCGCAAGCGCCTGCAGCAGGTCTTCAAGACGATGGACCCGGCAGCGGCCCGCCAGGTGGCGGCCATGCAGATGTTGATGCGCCTGACCATCTACGCCGACGAGGAGGTGGCCTTCCGCGGGCTGGTGGGCAAGCTCGGAGATCAATCGCTGGCCCGGAGCGTGGTGGACCACGCCGCCGGCGGCACGCGCTGGAAGGAGCAGTGGGTGGTCCCCTCGGGCGCGGGGGACGTGTCCGAGGGCGAGGTGGCGGGCGGCCCCTTCTGTCTGACCGGACAAGGCGCCGGCTGCGACCTGCCGCTCACCGTGGCCCACTCGGTGAACGCCGCCATGGGCAGCCGCGGCTATCCCTTCGTCACCTCGCGCCAGGGCTTCGAGACCGCCTTCAACGCGCAGTTCCTCCGGCTCATCCCGCCGCCGGACATCCTCTTCGTCTTCAACCACAAGGGCAGTGGCTGGTTCACCCAGGAGCATGGCGGCTCGCTGTCCATCCTCCCCGCCTACGCCAAGACGGCGGGCGCGGACGACCACGGCAACCTCTTCGCCATGTACCTGCACATCGCCCACGGCGGCGCCCTGCCGTGTCCTCCCGTGTGGTTCGACTCGAAGGGCGAGAACAGGATGAAGGTGGAGGTGCAGGGCGGCCCGTCCCCCGTGCACAGGTGGTTCAACGGAGGGGACGCCCAGCCCCAGGTGCACCGGCTCATCCCGTGCCTGGGCGGCATCTCGAGCTGCCCGGGCGTCTGGCCCCCCTTCGTCGACTACAACATCGGACAGGTGCTCAACCAGGACAACAACTTCGGCCAGCCGAAGAACTTCGCCATGGTGCAGCGCGACCCGGGCAAGCGCGGCGTGAAGGATCCCTGGAACCTCTCCTTCCGCTTCCGCTTCGCCTCGCGCGACTCGTCCTTCAACAACCTGGATCCCGCCACGGATGTCCAGACGGCGCTCTCCACGGGCATCGCCTACTACCACCGCAGCAGGCCGCCCCTCATCGACTTCGAGCACTGGAGCGAGCCGCCCAACCTCCTCAACCCCTACTGGCGCGCCACGCTCGTCGCCCCGGATACCGACGACAAGCGGCTGGAGGATGTGCGCAAGACGCTGAAGGCGGGGGGCAATGCCGAGGGCGCCGAGGTCGTCCAGGCCCTCCAGGACCAGGGCTTCAAGGGATTCCAATGAGCACGCGACACCATTCGAGGCACATCCGCAAACACGTCCGCGGCCAGGCGGTGACGGAGCTGGCCATCGGCCTGACCGTGTTCGTCACGGTGCTCGCCTTCGGCATCTACTTCGCCGAGGTGGGCTTCCTGTCCCTCAAGGTGCAGGAGTCCGCCATCTCGGCGCTCTGGGACGGCACGGCGGGGAAGATGCACACCCTGCCCGTGAGCTTCTCGGAGGCCGGGGGCTCCATGAAGAAGGCCGCCGAGCGCGCCGAGGAGCGCTACGCGGACTTCAACGGGCTGAGCTCCGAGACGAACGCCACGATGCAGCAGGTGTTCACCCGGGGCTCGCGGCTGGACGTGAGCTGTGACGTGGGCGGTGGCCCCTCGTATGGAGGCGCCATCCTCACGCGCATCGTGTACCGGGACAACGGCGGCGCCCGCTGCGGCGCCGAGGCCTCGCTCTCCGCCTACCGCTTTCCCCGCTCCTTCCTGGACCGGGGCCCAGGCGCGCTCTTCAACGAGCGGAACATGAAGAACACGCACACCACGCTGAAGGTGTGCGGGGTGGGACGGGCCGTGGGGGGCGAGTGCAACGGCAGCTTCGGCATGCTGGTGGATGACTGGGGACTGGCCGGCACGTCGGAGAGCCTGCCCTGCAACATGATTGGCAGCGGCATGGGGGCCTGCACCAACCCGCAGTACGCCGCGACCGTGTACGGCGTGTACAAGCCCATGTCCCTCACCTTGATGATGTTCGGCGGCATCTACGGCGCCTCCAGCAAGCTGGCCCAGGCCGCCGTGGGCTACTCCCCCATCGACGAGCACGCCTTCTTCATCAGCGCCGCCAACGAGGAGACGAACTTCACGCAGCTGCCCACCCTCCCGCGCGACAGGGGCGGGACCGCGTGGGGAACCAGCCCGGGCGCCGCCGTGAGCATCCAGACGCTCCCCTACACCCTGTCCTACGTGAAGCGGTTGTCCAACGGGAACTGCTTCCTCGGCAAGAAGTGCAAGAACCCATGAACACCTTGAGGGAGAAAGCCATGACGAAGACCGCCTGGTGGAGCGCCGTGCTCCTGGGGGGGATGCTGCTGGCCCTGCCGGCGGCCGCGGACCCGGAGAAGTGCGAGACCGACTGCGCGAGCAAGAGCTCCGAGGTCATCCAGCAGTGCGTCCTCAAGTGCCCGGAGCCGAGCAACCCCGCCAATACCCGCGCGTACCAGTCGTGCGCGATGCGCTGCTCGGAGCGGCACCAGAAGGAGTTCGACGCCTGCGCGAAGTCGTGCGACGGCGGCGGCAAGAAGAAGGCAAAGCGCTAGGAGCCGTCATGCCGTCCGCCTCGTCCCTCCTCGTCCTCATGCTGTTGCTCGGAGCCCCGGCTCCCGGAGCGCCTCCCCCACCCGGGAAGGCCGCCCCGGCGCCGAAGACCGCGCAGCCCAGTCGCCCGGCGAAGGCCTCGGAGAAGAAGCCGGCGCCGCCGCCCTCCGGTGGCAGCTGCGCCGCGAGCGCGGAGGCCACGGAGCCCATGCAATGCAACACCCGCACCGTGGCGGACCTGGTGAAGTCCGTGCAGGAGGCGGAGGCGGCGGAGGAGCCCGAGGAGGAGTGGAAGCCCGCGCCGCTGCCCTTCACCTGGGACGTGCCGCGCGTGCTGGACATCATCCCCATGAGCGACGTGATGGAGGCCAACGGATTCCCCGTGAAGCTCAGCGCGGTGCTGAGCGCCGAGCGTCCCGAGGTCATCCTCCAGCACATGGTGGATCGCTTCGCGCAGGCGGGGCTCTACCTCCCGCCCGTCGAGCACCAGCCCCAACTGCTGCGCGAGCCCCAGCTCACCGCGCTCGATCCGATGGGGCTCATCTCCTACACCTTCATCCTCCAGCCCAACCCCAACAAGACGACGACCGTCATCCTCGGGGAGACAAACGTGGGAGCGCGGAGGACTCCGGACTCGGACGTGGCGCCCGTCATGCCGGGGGCCTCGGCGGTGCTGCACAGCCGCCAGGAAGCAGCCCGGACGCTCGCCTACACCGTGGGCACGCCGGAGGAAGAGGTGCGCGCCTTCTACCGCAAGCAGCTGGGTGGCTCCGGCTACCAGGAGCGGGAGCCCGGTCTCTACCGCAAGGGCACGGACGAGCTGCGGGTGTCCGTCCACTCCGGCGAGGCGGGCCAGACGGCGGTGGTCATCATCCGCCGCACCGCCACGGGCGACGAGGACACTCCGTGAGCGTCACACCGCCGGCAGCAGGATGACGATGAGCAGATCCCACAGGGAGTGACTCACCACCGAGGCCACGAGGCCGCGTCTCCACTCAGCGAGCAGCCCCCACGCGAGCGACGTGGGGAACGCCGCCAGCGCCAGCAGCGGCTCACGGAAGGCGAGCAGCACCAGGCTCGACAGCGCCGCGGCCACCAGTGCGCCACCGGCGCGCCCGAGCCTCGGCCGCAGCGCCTGTTGCACCGCGCCTCGCCAGAAGAGTTCCTCGGCCGGAGCAATCACCAGCGCCAGCGCCAACGCCGCTCCCAGTGAGCCCTGGCCGAACGTCGCGTAGATGGCCGTCAGGGGCTCGCAGAGGACATTCGTGAAGCCTCCGCACATCGCCCACAGCACCGCCCGCGACCCCACGTACAGCACTCCCGCCAGCGCCACGCCCCACCACACGTCCGCGCGATTCGGCAGCAGGAGGGCTCGGGCCTCATGGCCCAGCGCCTTCCACGAGAGCCCGTTCCACACCGCGCAGTAGAGCGCCGCCCACAGGAAGAAGCGCGGCGGGTGCACGTGCACCAGCGCGGTCCACGGAAGCACGGCCACCGCCGCGGCCAGGAACCAACCCGGGTGACGGATACCCTCACCCCGACCCTCTCCCGGAGGGCGAGGGGAGATGGGCTCAGTCGAGGCCACGGTCCCTCAGGAGGGCTTCGGCGGCCCGGCGCCCCGAGACCATGGCTCCCTCGATGGAGCCGTTCTCCCGGTAGTCCCCACAGACGTACAGCCCTGGTGACAGCCGCACCTTCCGGTGGGGCTCCTCGAAGGACTCGGGCGGCTGGGCCGGCAACGCGTTGGGAATCGCGTACGTGCGCAGGTGTCTCCACTGCGCCACCCCCGTGCCGAACCACTCCGTGAGTTGCTCGCGCACCCGCGTCTCCAGCGTCTCCGAGTCCTCCCCCGCCTCCACCACCGACACCGAGATCAGCGCCTGACCTTGCGGCGCGTACGTGGGCGCCACCTCGCTCATCACCGCGAGGTTGTTCACCGGCCCCCTCCCCTCCCCGTTCAACACCAGGTAGGGCCCTCGCACCGGCGGCTCCGGCGCCGCGAAGTACAGGCACGTCACCGCGTTCATCGCCCTCGGCGGCATGCCCGGCAACAGCTCCTCCGCCGCGGGCGCGTCCGTGGCCACCACCACCGCGTCGGCCTCCTCCCGTGCCCCCGTCGTCAACCGCACCCGGTGGCCCCACACCTCCTCCACCGGCGTGTTCAGCTGTACCACCCCGAAGGGCAGCTTCGACGCCAGCTGCTCCGGGATCGCCCCCATGCCCCTCGCCGGTACCGCCGTGGCCCCCGTGGCGAACATCCGGAAGACGAACTCCAGCACCCGGCTCGAGGTGCGCAGCTCCTTCTCCAGGAAGATGCCGCCGAAGAAGGGCCGGAAGAAGGCCTCCACCATCTCATCGGAGAAGCCCACGTCGCGCAGGTACACCCGCGACGGCCACTGCCTGCGCAGGAGCACGTCCTCCACCGAGCCCGCCAGGGCCTGCTGACGCAAGTCGAGAATGTGCAACTTGTCGGCGAACGAGCCCACCGGGTTGAAGGCGTGCGCCGCGGCCTGCAGCGGCCGGCGGAAGGGATCCGCCACCTTGTGCAGCTTCCCCGCGCGCCACACCAGGGCCCCCGGGAAGAAGCGCTGGAAGTCGAGCGCCTTGTAGTCCAGCCACCGCTGAGGCTCCGGGTAGGCGGTGAGGAACACCTGGAAGCCCCGGTCCAGCAGGAAGCCGTCCACCGCGTCCGTACGCACGCGGCCTCCCACGCCATCGCCCGCCTCGAGCACCCGCACCTTCACCTTGGCCTGGTGCAGCAGCCGGGCACACGTCAACCCCGCCAGTCCGGCCCCCACCACGATGACGCTCGGCCTCGCCAAGGCGCACCCTCCGTAAAAATGAAAATTCCCGTCCTACATTGATTCCCGCATACCGCTTGGCGAGACTCTTCGGGAATTTTGAGAAGAAGTGGACACCTTTTCTTCCTGCGAAGTCCCTCCGCTCTTCTTACGCAGTGCTTCAACCCGGCCGCCCCCCCCTTGGCGGCCCACTTCGGAGACCCGAGTAGGCACATGACGCTCAAGGAAGCGCTGGGCAGAGTGGTGGGCCGGCGCGATCTGTCGCGCGAGGAGATGGCCCGCGTCATGGGACAGATGCTCGCGGGAGAGGCAACGCCAGCCCAGGTGGGCGCCTTCGCGGTCGCGCTGCGGATGAAGGGAGAGACCGAGGACGAAATCCTCGGGGCGGCGGAGGCCATGCGCGCCTGCGCCACGCGCATCCACCCCCGGGCCGAGGTGGTGTTGGACACCTGCGGCACCGGCGGAGACGGCGCGCACACCTTCAACATCTCTACCGCCGTGGCCTTCGTGGCCGCGGGCGCGGGGGTGACGGTGGCCAAGCACGGCAACCGGGCGGTGTCCTCGCGCTGTGGCAGCTCGGACGTGCTGGCCGCGCTGGGCGTCCCCATGGACCGCTCGCACGAGCAGGTGACGCGGGACGTGGACGAGCACGGCGTGGGCTTCCTCTTCGCCCCCTCGCACCACAGCGCCCTGCGGCACGTGGCGCCCGCGCGGCGCGAAATCGGCCTGCACACCCTCTTCAACCTGCTGGGCCCCCTGACCAACCCGGCGGGCGCGCGCTACCAGTTGCTCGGCACCTTCGCGGGCGAGCGCCTGGAGCAGACGGCCCGCGTGCTCTCCAAGCTCGGCAGCAAGCGGGCGTGGGTGGTGCACGGCCGGGACGGATTGGACGAGATCTCCCCCTGCACGGTGTCCGACGTGGCCGAGCTGCGCGAGGACGGCTCGGTGCGGACCTTCTCCCTCTCCCCGGAGGACGCGGGGCTGGAGCGGGTGCCGCCCGAGGCCATCGCCGGCGGCGACGTGGAGGACAATGCCCGGCGCCTCGAGGCGCTGCTGGCCGGTGAGCGCTCCGGCGTGCGCACGGCGGTGCTGCTCAACGCCGCCGCGGCCCTGGTGGTGGTGGGCAAGGCCCAGGACCTCGAGGAAGGCGTGCTGCGCGCGGTGGAGTCCATCGACTCCGGTGCCGCGGCGGCCAAGCTGCGGGCCCTGGTGAACGGAGGCGTGGCATGAGCGCGCCCGAGACGGACAAGCTCGCCCTCATCTTCGAGCGCAAGCGCCGGGAGCTCGCCGCGCGCAAGCCGCTGGTGGCCCGCGCGCCCCGCCCGCCATCGCGGGACTTCGCCGCCGCCCTCACCCAGCACCGGGCCGGACTGCCGGTGAACGTCATCGCCGAGGTGAAGCGCCGCAGCCCCTCGGGTGGCGACTTCCCCCACCAGGACCTGGTCGCGGTGGCGCGGGCGTACGAGGCCGCCGGAGCGAGCGCGGTGAGCGTGCTCACGGACGACGTGGACTTCGGCGGCAGCCTCGAGGACCTGCTCCAGGTGCGCGCGGCCATCTCGCTGCCGGTGCTGCGCAAGGACTTCCTGGTGGCGCCACAGGAGGTGGAGGAGAGCGCGGCGCTCGGCGCGGACGCGATCCTGCTCATCGCGGATGCGCTCGAGGACGGGCCCCTCGCGGAGATGGTGGCCGCGGCGAAGGCCTGCCGGGTGGCGGCGCTCGTCGAGGCCCACACGCAGGAGCACGCCGAGCGGGCGCTGAAGGCGGGCGCGGAGCTGGTGGGCATCAACAACCGGAACCTCGCCACGCTGCGCACCGACATCAACACCGCGCTGAAGGTCATCCCCACGCTGCGCAGCCGCGCGAAGGCGCTGGTGGCGGAGAGCGGCCTCAAGACGCGCGAGGACTTCGCGGCGGCGCGGGCCTCGGGAGCCGATGCCGTGCTGGTGGGCGAGTCCCTGCTGCGCGACGCCGAGCCGGGCCGTGCGCTGGCGCGGCTGCTCGCGGGGGCACCGTGAGCACCCGGGTGAAGATCTGCGGCGTCACCCGCGTGGAGGACGCACGGATGGCCTGGGCCGCGGGCGCGGACGCGCTGGGGCTCAACTTCTACCCGCGCTCGCCCCGGTACGTGACACCGGAGGTGGCGGCGGCCCTGGCGCGCACGCGGCCGGCCCTGGGCGCGGTGGTGGGCGTCTTCGTCAATGAATCGCCGGACGTCATCCGCGCGCGGGTGCGGGACTGCGGGCTGACGTCGGTGCAGCTGCACGGCGACGAGCCGCCCGAGGCCTGCGCGGGCTACGGCGTGCCCGTCATCAAGGCCCTGCGGGTGCGCGGGCCCGAGGACGTGGAGAAGGCGCGCACCTACGTGGGCGCGGGCGACGTGGCCACGCTGCTGCTGGACGGGGCGGCGCCGGGCTACGGGGGCGGCGGCGTGGGGTTCGACTGGTCGCTGGTGGCGCGGCTCGCGGACGCGGGCGTGCCGGTGCTGGTGGCCGGGGGACTCAACCCCGAGAATGTGCGGGAAGCCGTACGGGCCACCCGGCCCTACGGAGTGGATGTGGCGAGCGGGGTGGAAGCCAGCCCCGGCGTCAAGGACGCGGACGCGGTGCGCGCCTTCGTGCGCGCCGTGAAGACCCTGACTTGGGAGTGATGGAGAACATGGACACGCAAACCGCCCCGGGCCGCTTCGGGCGTTATGGCGGCCGTTATGTGCCGGAGACGCTCGTGCCGGCGCTGCTGGAGTTGGAACAGGCCTATGCCGAGGCCCGCAAGGACCCGGCCTTCGACGAGCAGGTGGCGCAGGTGCTGCGCGAGTTCGTCGGGCGCGAGACGCCCCTGACGCCCGCGCGCCGGCTCACCGAGAAGTGGGGAGGCGCCGAGGTGTGGCTCAAGCGCGAGGACCTCGCGCACACGGGCGCCCACAAAATCAACAACACCATCGGCCAGGTACTGCTCGCCAAGCGGATGGGCAAGAAGCGCGTCATCGCGGAGACGGGCGCGGGCCAGCACGGCGTGGCCACCGCCACCGCGTGCGCCCTGTTCGGCCTCACCTGCGAGGTGTACATGGGCGCGCTGGACGTGGAGCGCCAGGCGCTCAACGTCTTCCGCATGAAGGCGCTCGGGGCCACGGTGCACGCGGTGGAGTCGGGCTCGCGCACGCTCAAGGACGCGATGAACGAGGCCATGCGCATCTGGGTGGCCCAGGTCGAGGACACCTACTACGTCATCGGCAGCGCGGCCGGTCCCCACCCCTACCCCACCATCGTCCGCGACTTCCAGTCCGTCATCGGCCGGGAAATCCGCACGCAGTCGCTGGTGGCCTTCGGCAAGCTGCCGGACGCCATCATCGCGTGCATCGGCGGCGGCTCGAACGCCATCGGCGCGCTCCACCCCTTCATCGAGGACAAGGGCGTGCGGCTGGTGGGCGTGGAGGCCGGTGGCCACGGCCTGGACTCGGGCCAGCACGGCGCTTCTCTGACGCTGGGCACGGAGGGCGTGCTGCACGGCTCGCGCTCGCTCGTGCTGCAGGACGAGAACGGGCAGATCATCGAGGCGCACTCCATCTCCGCGGGCCTGGACTACCCGGGCGTGGGGCCGGAGCTGGCGCACCTGGCGAAGACGGGACGGGTGGAGGTGCGCACCGCCACGGACGACGAGGCGTTGGCGGCCTTCTACATGGTGTCGCGCACCGAGGGCATCCTCCCCGCGCTGGAGACGTCGCATGCCTTCGCGCGCGCGGCGGACCTGGCGCGCGAGCTGGGCAAGGGCAAGCACCTGGTCATCAACACGTCGGGCCGCGGCGACAAGGACGTGGCCACCATCGCGGCGCGGGGGATTCCTCCCGCCGTCGGTCAGGAGAAGTCATGAGCGGCGAGATCGCGGAAGCGTTCGCCCGGGCCAAGGCCCATGGTGAGGGCACGCTGGTGGCGTATGCCATGGCGGGAGACCCGGACCTGGCCCGCTCGGTGGACGTGTTCGCCGCGTGCGTGGAAGGCGGCGCGGACATCCTGGAGATTGGCGTGGCGTTCAGTGACCCCATCGCGGACGGCCCGGTCATCCAGGCCGCGTCCGAGCGGGCGCTGAAGGCGGGCGCCACGCTCAAGCGGGTGCTGGACGAGGTGGTGCCGGCGGTGCGCGCGCGCTGCCCGCAGACGCCGCTGGTGGTGATGACGTACGTCAACGTGGTGATGGCCCTGGGCGAGGAGCGCTACGCGAAGCTGGCCCGGGAGCGCGGCGTGTCGGGCACCATCCTGCCGGACCTGCCGCCCGAGGAGAGCGCGGGCATCCGCGCGGCCTTCGACCAGGAGGGGTTGGAGCTCATCCCCCTGTGCGCGCCCACCACGTCCCCGGCGCGGGCGGAGAGCATCGTCAAGGACGCGCGGGGCTTCGTGTACTGCGTGTCGGTGGCGGGCGTGACGGGCATGCGCTCGGAGCTGCCGGCCAACCTGTCCGAGCGGCTGGAGATGGTGCGGCGCGCGTCACCCGTCCCCGTGGTGGCGGGCTTCGGCATCTCCAACGCCGAGCAGGCGCGGGTCGTTGGTGCCCATGCGGATGGCGTGGTGGTGGGCAGCGCCATCGTCCGCGCGGCCGAGGCCGATGGGCCCGCGGCGGCCCGTCAGGTGTGCGCGGAGATCAAGCGCGGCCTGAAGCGCTAGGTCCGGGACTTCCACTCTCGGACGCCTTGCTGTTTACTCCGGGTGAAGAGCTTTACCCGGAGGTCGTCATATGTCGTCGGGCCATCGCAATCCGCCCGGAAGCAGCAGTGCCCCGTTCCCCATGGTGAGGAGAGCGGGAGTGGCCCTCGTGACGCTGCTGCTGGCGCTGGCCGGCGCGCGCACCTGGGCCGCGCAGGACTCCCACTCGGGCTCGAACGGTCCCGTCGAGTCCTTCTTCGGGGCCTACACCACCCGGGTCCCCCTCGCCGTGCCCCGGTTCCGCGGGTTGGAGCCGCCGCTCGAGCTGGCCTATGGCTCCACCGGCGCCAACGGGCCGCAGGGCATGGGCTGGAGCCTCACCGGCTTCTCCACCATCGAGCGCGCCAGCGCGGGCCGGGGAACGCCCCGCTATGACGGCGCGGACATCTTCCTGCTGGATGGGCAGGAGCTGATGGCGTGCACCGCCGGCAGCAGCAGCCCGAGCTGCCTCACGGGCGGTACGCACGCGACGAAGATCGAGAGCTACCAGCGCATCCGCTTCGACGGCACCACGTGGACGGTGACGCAGAAGGACGGCAAGCGCGCCGTCTACTCGCCCCTCTTCCCCACCTCGCGGGGCACGTTCCGCTGGGGCCTGACGAGCGTGGCCGACACCGTGGGCAACACCGTGTCGCTGGGCTGGTGGTGCGACGGCGCTCCGGTGGAGGAGTGCTACCCGGACAACGTCCAGTACAACGGGACGGTGGTGAAGCTGTACCGGGAGCCTCGCCCGGACGTGCTCACGTGGGCCCACGGCGCCGGCCTGGGGCAGACGCGCTACCGGCTGAAGACGGTGGACGTGACGGTGAGCGGCAGCCGGCTGCGGGCCTATGCGCTGCGGTACACGACGAGCGGGAGCACCTGGCGCTCGCTGCTGGTCAACGTGCAGCAGTACGGAAACGACGCGGTGCTCGATGGCTCGGGCACGGTGGTGGGGGGCACGGCCCAGCCGGCGTACACCTTCGGTTGGCAGGGGGGCGGCACCGGCTTCCGGGGGACGTTCGGCTCCGGCGTGGTGGACTGGGGTTATGAGTCCGGCCGCCAGTGGGTGGACTTCAACGGCGACGGCAAGGCCGACTACTGCCGCGTGGTGGGCAACACCAATGGCTCCTCCAGCTACCTGGCCTGCACCGTGTCCACGGGCACGGGCTTCGGCGCCACGTACGGCTCCGGCGTCATCGACTGGGGTTACGAGTCGGAGCGGGCCTGGGTGGACTTCAACGGCGA
Organism: Archangium sp.; assembly: GCF_057119385.1. Lineage (NCBI taxonomy): Bacteria > Pseudomonadati > Myxococcota > Myxococcia > Myxococcales > Archangiaceae > Archangium > Archangium sp. Next base: position 17,105 of record NZ_DBNGVP010000188.1, read on the forward strand.
CGGCAAGGCCGACTACTGCCGCCGCGTGGGTGGCACCAACGGCGTCAACAGCTACCTGTCCTGCACCGTGTCCACGGGCACGGGCTTCGGCGCCACGTACAGCTCGGGCGTCGTGGACTGGGGTTACGAGTCGGGACGAGCGTGGGTGGACTTCGACGGCGACGGCAAGGCCGACTACTGCCGCACGGTGGGCAACACCAACGGCTCCTCCAGCTACCTGGCCTGCACCGTGTCCACGGGCACGGGCTTCGGCGCCACGTACGGCTCCGGCGTCGTCGACTGGGGCTATGAGTCCGGCCGCCAGTGGACGGACTTCGACGGCGACGGCAAGGCCGACTACTGCCGCCGCGTGGGCGGCACCAACGGCGTCAACAGCTACGTGTCCTGCACCGTGTCCACGGGCACGGGCTTCGGCGCCACGTACGGCTCCGGCGTGGTGGACTGGGGCTACGACACCGGCCGCCAGTGGGTGGACTTCAACGGTGACGGCCGCGCGGACTACTGCCGAGTGGTGGGCAACACCAACAGCTCCTCCAGCTATCTGTCCTGCACGGTGTCCACGGGCATGGGCTTCGCGGGCACGTACTCCTCGGGCGTCATCGACTGGGGCTATGACAGCGGGCGCGAGTGGACGGACTTCAACGGCGACGGCAGGGCGGACTACTGCCGCCGCGTGGGCGGCACCAACGGCGTCAACAGCTCCATGTCCTGCACCGTGTCCACCGGCACGGGCTTCGGAAACACCTGGGCCACGGGAGTCGTGGACTGGGGTTATGACACCGGGCGCCAGTGGACGGACGCGGATGGCGATGGCCTCTCGGACTTCTGCCGCCTCGTGGGCAACACCAACGGCTCCTCCAGCTACCTGGCCTGCACCACCGCGTCGGGGCCCGTGCCGGATCTCCTCACGTCCGCGGCCAACGGCCAGGGCGGGACGACGACGGTGCAGTACCAGCCCTCCTCGGCCTGGGCCAACACGTACCTCCCGATGGGCGCGGTGCTGCAGACGGCCTCCGCGGTGACGCTGAGCGATGGCCGCGGCAACAGCTCCACCACGCGCTACCAGTACCAGGGCGGGCTGTGGTCCTCCCGCGAGCGGCGCTTCCTCGGCTTCCGCAAGGCCACCGCCGTGCTCGACGCCGCCGGCAACTACACGGAGACGTACTACCACCAGCACCTCGGCTGCATCAGCAAGCCCGAGGTGACGTACTACCGCGATGCCTCCGGTGCCCTCTTCAAGTACTCCACCTTCGAGTACTCGGAGAACGCGGCGCCGCCCTACACCTCGCTGATGACGTCGCGCTGGGAGCTCGAGTGCAACCAGTCGGCCTCCTGCCGCCGCACCCTGTTGCAGATCGGCTACGACACCTACGGCAACGGCTACCTCACCTACGAGCACGGTGACTACGACGTGGCCGGTGACGAGCGCACCTCGCTGCGCGGCCTGGTCCCCAACACCTCGGCCTACGTGGTGGGCCTGCCCGCCTACGAGAACATCTACGCCGGCCTGGGCACCGGCGGCGCGCTGCTGCGGCAGACGCTGTACGAGTACGACCACAGCGGCTCCTACACGCGGGCGCCCACGGCGGGACTGCTGACGCGGCAGCTGGCGTGGAACAACCAGACGGGCGGCTACTCGGTACGCGGCTTCGGCTACGACGCCTGGGGCAACCGCACCTCCGAGACCGATCCCCGCGGCTACGTCTCCACCGTCACCTACGACTCCACCTACCGCCTCTACCCGGTGAGCCGCTGCAACGCCCTGGGCCAGTGCTCCAGCCAGACGTGGGACGCAGCCCGCGCCCTGGTGAAGGCCGAGACGGACCTCAACGGCGGGGTGACGAGCTACGCGCATGACGCGCTGGGGCGGCCGATTCGCACCACGCTACCCGACGGCTCCGTGGAGACCTTCGCCTACCTCGACCGGGGCAACCCCTTTGCCCAGCGCGTGCGCCGCACCCTGTCCGACGGCTCCGCCGACGGGCTGTGGCTGGAGGCCTACGAGGATGGGCTCGGCCGCCGCTACCGCACCGTCAAGGAGGGCGGCGCCACCCAGGAGACCCTCTTCAGCAACGCCTCCAACCGGGTGTGGAAGCAGTCGGCCTGGTTCGGCGCGGGCGAGACGCCGCGCTACCAGACCTTCTCCTACGACGGCCTGGGCCGCCTGCGCACCGTCACCAACCCCGACGGCACCTCCGCCCAGCGCGTCTACGGCAACGGCTACGTCGTCACCTACGACGAGCTCGGCCAGGAGAAGGTGACCTGGACCGACGCCTACGGGCAGTCCACCCAGGTGCGCGAGCGCAATGCCGGCTCCTACGCCTACACCACCTACCGGTATGACCTGCTCGGCAACCTGGTGCGCGTCCAGAACCCGGCCGGCCACGCCACCTCCGTCACCTGGGACTCCCTGGGCCGCAAGCTCCAGGGCTGCGACCCCGACACCGGCTGCACCTCGTACGCCTATGACGCGGCGGGGTTGATGCTCAACCGCCGCGATGCCAAGGGGCAGCTCACCTCCTTCACCTACGACGCCCTGGGCCGCGTACTCACCACCACGTACTCCCATGGCGAGCAGGTGCGCCGCATCTACGACGAGGCGGGACGTGGGGCCAGCAAGGGCGCCCTCACCACCCAGATTGATGCCTCCGGCAGCGAGAGCCGCAGCTACGACTTCGCCGGCCGCGTCACCTCCTCCACCAAGTGCGTCACCGGCCTTTGCTACACCACCGGCCGCTCCTACGACTCCGCCGGCAGACTCTCCTCCGTCACCTACCCCGACGGCGAGCTGGTGCCCTACAGCTACGACGCCTCGGGCAACCTGCTGTCCGTGGGTGGCTACGCCTCCGGCCTCACCTACGACGCCAGCGGCCGTCTGCTCGCCCTCAATTACGCCAACGGCACACGCACCACCTACACCTACGACGCCAACCGCCAGTGGCTCTCCAGCGCCCTCGTCTCCGGCCCCTCCGGCACCGTCTACCAGGCCGGCTACTCCTACGACGCCAAGGCCCGCGTGCGCGGCATGTCCTCCTCCACCCACTCCCAGTCCAACCTCTCCTTCTCCTATGACGAGCTGGACCGCCTCACCGGCGTGAGTGGCGCTCAGTCCCAGGCCTTCTCCTACGACTCCCTGGGCAACCTCACCTACAACTCCCAGCTCGGCGGCTACGGCTACGCCGATGCCTCCCACCGCCACGCCGTCACCGCCGCGGGTGGCTTGGCCTACGCCTATGACGCCAACGGCAACATGACCTCCGGCGGCGGCCGCTCCTACTCCTGGGATGGGGACAACCGCCTCACCCGCGTCACCCAGTCCGGCGGCACCACCGACTTCACCTATGATGCCTCGGGCCAGCGCGTGAAGCTCTCCGGCCCCGCCGGCACCACCTGGTTCTTCGGTCCCCACCTCGAGTACGGCAACAACGGCCTGACGAAGTACTACTACGCCGGCCCCCTCGTCGTGGCCCGCCGCGACAACTCCGGCGTCCACTGGTACCACCAGGACCACCTCGGCTCCGTGCGCGCCCTCACCAACGCGTCCGGTGCCCGCGTGGCCAGCTACGAGTACTCCGCCTTCGGCGTGCCCGTGGCCTCCAGCGCCTCCGTCGCCAACACCCGCGGCTTCACCGGCCACACCGCCGACACCTCCGGCCTGGTGTACATGGGCGCCCGCTACTTCGACCCCGTCCTCGGCCGCTTCCTGTCCGCCGACTCCCTGGTGCCCTCCTCCCACTCGCCCCAGGCCCTCAACCGCTACGCCTACGTCTACAACAACCCCATCTCCAACACCGACCCCACCGGCCACGTCCCCGTCGTGGCCGCCATCGCCACCGCCGCCAGCGTCGGGGCCGCCGTGGGGTGGACCAGCACCGCCTTCATCATCGCCACCATCGGCGCGGCCACCACCACCGCTGGCTACATCCTCAAGGATCCGATGCTCATGAGCATCGGCAGCATCCTGCTGGGAGGCGCCTCCGGCTTCGCCTTCGGCGTGGGCTACCTCAGCACCACCGAGCCGCTGTTGAACGCGGTGATTGGAGGCTCCATGGCCGCGCTCACCTCACCCGTCAGTCCCCTGGACTCGAGCCTGAAGAACGCGTTGGGCTGGGCCTACACCGCCCAGAACCTGCTCTTCGAGTTCAACCGCCTGGACGAGCGCATCCAGACCGGTGCCGAGAAGGTACGCAAGGACCTGGACACCCGGTATCTCGAGGCCTCCAAGGCGCAGATGATCGACACCTTCACCGACGAGCAGATAGCGCTGATGCAGAGCCCGGAGAAGTGGACGTCCAAGCAGCAGATGTACGGTGAGGCCATGGAGCGTGCCACGGGCGGAATCATCAAGAAGGGCGAGGCCATCGCGCTCAACAGCTCGGGCGGCCTGGTGGGCCCGGGGGATGGGTTGTTCGCCCAGGTGCTGGATGTGACCACGGGCTGGATTCCGGGTGTGCGCGCGCACGCCGTCGTCCACGACCTGTCCGGCCACCTGGTCACCACCTTCGGCGTGGGCAATGGCTACAACTACGCCGGCAGCTGGTTCGGCCTGTCCAACAGCAACCCCCTGGCGGGCCAGATCGAAGGCATCTTGAAGACCGGCGGCCACTCCGCTTCCGCGCTCTTCCAACGCCTCTACTGAGGCGCACGGGCGGAGCGGAGCCTGGCGAGCAGGGGGCCTGGAAACAGGCCCCCTCTCCACGCGGGACGACGATGAATCCGAGAGACATCCTCTATTCACTGCCCACCCTCTCCAACGAGCTCCCCGGCCTCGAGGAGGGCTCGGCGCAGCCGGGCCAGCGGGTGCTCGAGCTGCACGAGGACGAGTGGCGGCAGCTCGAGCTGGTGGCGCACACGCTCGAGGCCTCCATCGAGAAGGACATGAGGGCCGTGGCGCGCATCCACCAGAAGCACCGCCAGGGCGCCGGCTTCGACGCCATCCACATCCGGAAGGAAGTGCCCTCGCCGCTGGAGGGAACCTGGCTCACCCTGGAGGAGCTGCGAGGAGACCTGGGGGAGAAGTCCTCGTGGTGGGACGGGGTGTCGTTCCAGGGCACGGCGGGACGGGTCGCGGGGGGCTTCGCCGTGAAGCAGCCCTCGGGGCTCACGCTGTACGGGCAGCAGCGGGGAGGACGCATCCAGGTGCTGGCCCTCCGTTCGCCGGAGGGACTCACCGGCGCCGAGGAAGACCTCCGCCGGGTGGCGGGATTCGCCGCGCGGCACCAACTGTACCTGGTGGACTGGTGCAGGGTGGACCAGTTCCCGCCCACGGCCGCGTACTTCCAGGAGTGGCTGTCGGGCCGGAGTTGAACCACCAGCGGCCAGCGTCACGCCAGACGGACGCCACACCACTCGCCATCCCGGCGTGAGCCCGAGCACCTGATTCCGCCGGGCAGCTCGCCTCTGGCCGAGGTCCCGAGGGGCGTTTCGCGGGTGGGACTCCCATCCTTCCTCGTGGACGGGTGAGCGAGGCATGGACTCCGTCCTTCCGAGGGGCACACCTCCCCCACGGCATTGGCAAGGGGCCTGCAACCGGAGCGCGGACACCACCGCCGCGCGTCTACTTCTCCAGGCGCGGCGGCAATCCCCACGAGGAGTCACCATGAAGCGCCCCTACCGCATCTTCTCTCTCCTGTTCGTGCTCCTGGCCACCGGCTGTGGCCCCGCAGGTCAGTCCTTCCACGGCATCTACAGCGCTTCGGGAGTCACCACCCTGCTCATCACGGGATACTCAGGTGCTACCGGGCAGGTCACGGGCACTCGACGCATCTCCGAGGGAGTGACCTCGGACCTCATCATTTCCGACTCGAGCGGGCAGTGCTTGCTGCCCGCGAATCTCGAAGGCGACGTGGCCGTCGTCTCTCCCGGCGCCTCCTGCACCCAGATCATCGAAGGTGTCACCATCACCATGAGCATTACCACCGGGACAGCCTCGCTTTCCGGCAAGGTCGTCGAGCTCCGCCTCGCCGGTAACGTGACGATGGCATCCCAGGGGAAGTCGTACTCGGGCACCTTCTCCGAGAACAGCACCCTCACACGCGTCGCGAAGTAACGGCGCGAGGCCACGAGGCCTGAAAACACCGAGGCCGGAAGCCCCTGATTCGTCGAGGGGGCTTCCGGCCTCCATGTTTTCAGCGCCAAAGCGAAGTACGGGAATCGGTGGACGAGGGGTAAAGACCTGCTTCAGGGGGGGGTGTTCCTCCGCGCCCCCGAGCGGTGGCAGAGTTCACCCGTCCCGAGAGGAACACCATGAAGCCAGCCGCCCCCGTGCTCGTCCTCGTCCGCCATGGAGACACCGCCTGGAGCCGCAGCGGCCAGCACACCGGCCGCACGGACATCCCGCTGCTCGAGGAAGGCCGCCGCCTGGCCACGAAGCTGCGCGAGCCGCTGCGCGCCTGGGACTTCGCCGCGGTGTGGACCAGCCCCCTGAGCCGCGCCAGCGAGACCTGCGCACTCGCCGGCTATGGGGACGTGGCGCAGCTGCGCTCGGACCTGATGGAGTGGGACTACGGCACCTTCGAGGGCAAGACCAAGGCGGAGATCCGCGCCACCAGCCCGAACTGGATGCTGTGGACGGATGGCGTGCCGTGCGGCGAGTCCGCGCGGGACGTGGGTGCACGCGCGGACCGCATCATCGCCGAGGCCCAGTCCGTGGACGGCAACGTGCTCCTCTTCGCCCATGGCCACCTGCTGCGCGTGCTCGCCGCGCGCTGGCTGGGGCTGGCGCCCACCGAGGGCCGCCTCTTCACGCTGAGCACCGCCTCCATCAGCGTGCTCGGCCTGGACAGTGACGGGGACCAGCAGGTCCTCCAGCTCTGGAACGACACCACCCACCTGCGAGGTTGAGTGAAGGAGCGTGACGTCAGTCGCAAGCGGCTGAGCCTGCTCCTCGTGTGCCCGGAGAATCCATGGGGAATGAACCATTCAAGATTACCCAATCTCAACTCAATACGTTCCCGGGCAAGAAGATTCAGGAGTGCCCCAGCAACTGGGTTGAGCTCAAGTACCTCTATCCTGATGGAACACCTGTTTCAGGTGCCAAATACTTCGTAGAGGACGCCCACGGCTCTTTTCAGACCACGGGTAATCTCGACGCCAACGGTTTTGCCCGCGTCGCACTTCCGCCCAATGTTGGCAAGGTCAAGTACTGGTTCCAGGATGACCCAGACACCCTCGATATCCGGGTGCAACCCAAGCCACACGGGCAGCAGGCGCCCGCTGGCTGGATTGACCGGATGGGTGGAAAGCTCAAGGATTTCGGGTCGTGGATGTGGGGGGTCGTTCAAGGTGATTTCAACGAGGACCCGACAATCGATCAAATCATCGTTGGGACAATCATCACCATGTTTCCCGTCGTCGATCAACTCGCCGACATCCGGGATCTCGTTGCCGGCCTGAAGCAATTGCTCTGGGACAAAAAGTACGATGACTACTTTGTATGGGTGGGGCTCGTACTCACCCTGATTGGCCTCATCCCCGTACTTGGCTCGCTCGTCAAAGGCATTTGCAAGACGGTCTTGATCTATGCCAAACGCCTTACCTTGCAAGAACTCCTGAAGGTCTTCAATTTCTTCGCCAAGGGGAACGGTTTCAAGTGGCTCAAGAAACTCCGAGCAACGGAGCTTTCATCAATCGGCTCGCAGGTGAAATCCAAGTTGCACGGTCTGTTGGACAAGCTTCAGGATACACTCAAGACCCTCAGGCGATATACACCCGACTTAGCGGATGACATCCAGGCCGGCATCGCCAATCTGCTGGATGCCATCAAACAGGTCAAATCTCGCGTGGATCGCATGGTGGATCAAACGATCCATCAAATCGAAGCGAGCATTGATGACATCATGCGGCGCTATGAGCCCGTGCCAGCGATGGGTCCCGCCCGGCAAACACACGTCTACAAACAGGAAATGTTGGAGCCGGGCAAATCACCAGGCTCCTTCACTGGCACGGTCGGCAAGAAGCCCGTGGAACTTCCCGGTGTCAAAACACAGAAGCTCTCATATACAAAACGGGATCGAGCCGAATACGAGAAGCTCCGCAACAAGTTCGACAGTACCGAGCGGGAGAAGTTCCTCAAGTCGCTCGCGAACGATCCCGACAAGGTCGAACAACTGAAAAAGGCGGGGCTTGATTCCAACGACATCGCAAGCATGAAAGCAGGGAAGCCCCCAGAGGGCTACAGAGTACATCACAAACTCTCTCTTGACGACGGCGGCGACAACAGTTTCGACAACCTGGTTGTAATCAAAGAAGTACCCTACCACCAGACAATCACCAACGAACAATCTGCGCTATTCCGAAGCTTGAAGGTCGGAGAGACCAAGGTGGCCGACTTCCCCATTCCCGATGGATTCATCTATCCACCCAAGGCCCACTGACGGGGCAACACCACAGCAAGGAGAGTCAACGTGCCATCCATCCCTTATCAACAGGTTCTGCAGGATTTCGAAAAGCAGTTGAGACACCATGGCAGGCGTATGCAGCCCCCCTGTTCACAGGAGGAGTTGGTGAGGCTAAGACTCGGAGCCAAACAAGAACTCGGAAGCGACATACCCGACCCGCATGTGGATCTCCTGCGCTGGCACAATGGGCTTACCTGGAACGGACTCACCATCTATGCGAGCGAGACCAGCCTCATCGCGGGCCGTGCGGATCGCTTCATCGCTGGATTCGTGGAGTCCAACAAGCTCTTTCAGCAGGGCGTTCCTGAACTGGTGGATTACCTCATCTTCGCCGACTCGGAGTTCTACTTCTATGCGTATGACAAGAAAAACAACGAATACGTCAGATGCGATCGCATCTCCCTGGAGAAATACGAGACCTTTTCTTCGTTCGAGGACATGATCTCGTCCGCGCTTCTATCCCATCTCTGAATGCATTCCAGCGGCACCGCTGTTCGTCAGGCCGTGGTACTTCTTCCTCGCGAGGGGTGCTTCCGCTGAAAGGCCAGACCACCAGACACATACACAAAGGAGCATGGCTTTACGAGTGCTTGCGTTGAGGATGACCGCTTTAGAGACAAAGGCTTTCCGGGGGGGTGTTCCTCCGAGCTTTCGAGCGGTGGCAGCGTTCGCCCATCTTGAGAGGAAAACCATGAAGCCAGCGTCCCTCGTGCTCGTCCTCATCCGCCATGGAGACATCGCATGGAACCGCCGCCTCTTCACGCTGAGCACCGCCTCCATCAGCGTGCTCGGCCTGGACAGCGATGGAGACCAGCAGGTCCTCCAGCTCTGGAACGACACCCCCCATCTGCGCGGCTGAGCGGGGGGGTATATTCCCTCCACAACGCGGCCAGGATTAGGCTCCAGATCACACCCCGAGACCTGCCCATGGCCGACAAACCCAACATCTACGCGCCTGAAATCTGGAGCGACCCGCACCCCTTCTATGCCTCGCTGCGGCGTGAAGCGCCCGTCAGCCAGGTGGAGCCGGGAGGCATGTGGGCGGTGACGCGCTACGAGGACGTGCTCCACGTCCTCAAGAATCCGCAGCTCTTCTCGTCCGAGGGCTTCCGCCCCGCGGTGCAGCCGGCATGGCTCCAGCAGCGCAACCCGGTGGCCGACTCCATCCTGATGATGGATCCTCCGACGCACACCCGCCTGCGCGCGCTCATCACCCGGACGTTCTCGGCTTCGGGCGTGGCCCGCCTGGAGCCCTCCATCCGCGACTCGGCCCGGTCGATCGTCGACGGCATGCTGGAGCGCCGCCGGGTGGACTTCATGGAGTCCATGGCCCTGGTGCTGCCCTCGCGCGCCATGAGCGCCCTGCTGGGATTGGACCCTTCGTTGGCGCCGCGCTTCAAGACCTGGGCGCATGCGGTGACGGGCGTCGGCATCGTCCCCGCGGAGGACATGAAGCGGCGCACCGAGCTGACGGGCTACCTGGAAGAGCTCAAGCATCACCTGACGAGCGTCCTGGAGCTGCGCCAGCGCGAGCCCGGCAATGACGTGGTGACGGATCTGCTCCAGGCCCGCGCGCAGGGCGGCTCCATGTCGGATGACGAGCTGCTGGGCTACTGCGTCCTGCTGCTCGTCGCGGGGCTGGAGACGACGTATGACCTGCTCGGCATGTGCGCGCTGACGCTGACGGACGACCCGGACCTCTGGGCGCGGCTGAAGAAGGACCGGGCGCTCATCCCCAGATTCGTCGAGGAGGTGCTGCGCTTCCACGCCCCCTCGCAGTCCACCATCCGCACCACCACCCAGGAGACGGAGCTGGGCGGAGTGCGGCTGCCCAAGGGCGCGACGTTGCTGGTGCAGTTCGTCTCGGCCAACCGCGACGAGTCCGTCTTCCCCAACGCCCACCGCTTCGACCTGGAGCGCACGGGCTCGCCGCACCTCACCTTCGGCCAGGGCATCCACTTCTGCGTGGGTGCGCCCCTGGCGCGCATGGAGGCTCGCCTGGCCCTGGAAGCGCTGCTCGAGCAGTGCGACCGGATGGTGCGCGAGCCCGGGCCGGTGAAGTGGAACGTGGCCATCACCACCCGCGGGCCCGCGGTGCTGCCCCTGGAGCTGTTCCCCGCCTGAGCGCAGTGGAGCGGTGGCCCCACGCGCGCCACCGCTCCCTTCCTTGCGGCCCCCCAATTTTGACTTTGATTCTCAGTTTCGCTATCGAGCCAGCCCATTCGACGGAAGCACTCGAAAGGGCCGCACATGAAGAAGCTGGGATGGATGGCACTGGTGGCGGGGGCGCTGTCCTCCGTGGGCTGTGGGACGGAGCCGCTGGAGGAGTCGCGGGCGAGGCCGGTGGTGGAGCGCTATGCGGCGCTGGTGAACGAGAACTACACGGACGCGGTGACGAAGGCGAAGGAGCTGCGGACGGCGGTGGAGGCCTTCGTGGCGGACCCCACCGAGGCGAAGCTGACGGCGGCGCGCAACGCGTGGCTGGCGGCGCGTCCCGCCTACGGGCAGAGCGAGGCCTTCCGCTTCTACGGCGGCCCCATCGACGACGAGGACACGGGCCCCGAGGGCCGCATCAACGCCTGGCCGCTGGACGAGGCGTACATCGACTCGGTGGAGGGCTCGCCCAACGCCGGCATCATCAACGCCACCACCGAGTACCCCACGCTCACCGAGGAGCTGCTCATCTCCCTCAACGAGCGCGACGGTGAGACGAACATCGCCACCGGCTACCACGCCATCGAGTTCCTGCTGTGGGGCCAGGATCGGAGCGTGACGGGCCCGGGCAACCGGCCGGCCTCGGACTTCGTGACGGCGCCCAACGCCGAGCGCCGCCGCCAGTACCTGAAGCTCGCGACGGAGCTGCTGGTGAAGGACCTGGAGTCGGTGCAGGCGCAGTGGACGCCGGGCGCGGACAACTACGGCAAGAGGTTCGCCGCGCAGGAGCCGCAGGAGGCGGTGCTGCAGGTGCTCACCGGCCTGGGCAGCCTGAGCGGCGCCGAGCTGTCCGGCGAGCGGATGACGGTGGCCTACGACAACAAGGACCAGGAGGACGAGCACTCCTGCTTCAGCGACAACACGAAGGCGGACCTGTACGCCAACGCGCTCGGCATCCAGAACGTGTACCTGGGCCGCTACGGCACCGTGGACGGCAAGGGCCTGGACGAGCTGGTGGCGGCGGTGGACCCGAAGCTGGACGAGGAGATGAAGCAGCGCCTGCAGGCCAGCCTCGACGCCATCCAGGCGATCCCCGGCCCGTTCGACCAGGCCATCCTCGGCGCGGACAATGCCGGGGGCCGGCAGAAGGTGAAGACGGCCATCGACGCGCTGAAGGCCCAGACGGAGACGCTCGTCGACGTGGCCACCGCGCTGGGCATCACGCTGAACCTGGAGTGAGGACGAACCATGTGGCGCACGATCAGTCTGTTGCTCCTCCTCGCCTGTGCGTGCGGTGAGGAAGGGCCGGAGCCGGGCGAGGAGCTGTCCGGCGGCGACACCACCGTCCACGACACCACGCGCAACGCCTTCACCCTGGCGGCGCGCAACCTCCAGGGCGATCGGCGCGATGCCTTCTTCACCGGCAACGCGCTCTTCAATCGCAACTGGGTGACGGCCCCCGCCTCCACCACGGGGCTGGACGGACTGGGCCCCACCTTCAACGCGCCCTCGTGCGCCGCATGTCATTTCAAGGACGGGCGCGGCAAGCCCCCGACCGAGCCGGACGAGAAGCCGCTGTCGCTGCTCTTCCGGTTGAGCATCCCCGGGCAGGACGCGCATGGCGAGCCGCTCGGGGACCCCAACTATGGAGGGCAGCTCCAGCCGCAGGCCCTCCTGGGCGTGCCCGCGGAGGGCGAGGTGGCCCTCACGCACACGCCGCGCGAGGGCCAGTACGCGGACGGGACGGGCTACGCGCTGGAGGAGCCGCACTACACGCTCACGAAGCTGGCCTTCGGCCCCGTGCACCCGGAGTTGATGATGAGCCCGCGCGTGGCCCCGGTGATGGTGGGGCTCGGCCTGTTGGAGGCCATTCCGGACGCGGCGCTGGAGGCGCTCGCGGATCCGGACGACAAGGACGGCGATGGCATCTCCGGCCGCATCAACCACGTCTGGGACGTGGAGCATGGCGAGACGCGCGTGGGCCGCTTCGGCTGGAAGGCCAACCAGCCCTCCCTGCGCCAGCAGAACGCGGGCGCCTTCCGGGGGGACATCGGCATCACGTCGGATCTGTTCCCCACGGAGGACTGCCCTCCCGTGCAGACGGCGTGTCACGACGCGCCCTCGGGGGGAGCGCCCGAGCTGGAGGCGGAGAAGCTGGAGCAGCTGACGTTCTACACGCGGACGCTGGCCGTGCCCGCGCGCCGGGACGTGGACAAGCCCGAGGTGCTGCGCGGGCGGCGGCTGTTCCGTGAGCTGGACTGCGCGAAGTGCCACGTGCCGCGCCACGAGACGGGGACAGTGGCGGACGCGCCGGAGCTGTCGAAGCAGATCATCTTCCCGTACACGGACCTGCTGGTGCACGACATGGGGCCGGAGCTGGCCGATGGGCGCCCGGACTTCGAGGCCACGGGGAGTGAGTGGCGCACACCGCCGCTATGGGGTATCGGGCTGGTGGAGACGGTCAACCGCCACACGCGTTTCCTGCATGATGGGCGGGCCCGCTCGCTGGAGGAGGCCATCCTCTGGCACGGGGGCGAGGCCGAGCGCTCGCGGGAGCGCTTCCGCAACCTGACCGTGAAGGACCGTACCGCGCTGCTGCGCTTCCTGGAGTCGCTGTGAGCCCCATCTTCCGCCGTCTGATTGCCCCCACCCTCCTGCTGTCGCTCGCCGTGGTGAGCTGCGGCGATTCCCAGGGCACGGCCCTGCGCTCGGCCTTCCTGAAGGAGCTGGCCGGGGACGTGGCCCTCCCGGCGTACCGGGACCTCGACACGCGCACCGAGGCGCTGGCCGGAGCGCTCGCGGCGCTGGAGGCCACCCCCACGGAGACCACGCTCACGCAGGCGCGAACCGCCTGGAGGGAGGCGCGAGGGGCGTGGCTGCGGCAGGAGGCCTTCCGCTTCGGCCCGGCGGAGGAGCAGCACACGTCGGCCTCGGTGAACCAGGTGCCGTCCACCACGGGCATCGACAGCCTGCTCGTGGGAGACGTGGAGCTCACGGAGACCTACGTGGCGGAGCAGGGAGCGAACCGCAAGGGACTGCTCGCCATGGAGTACCTGCTCTTCGACGCGGGGGCCACGGAGGAAGGGAGCGCGGGCGCGCGGCGGCGGGCGTACCTGAAGGCGCTCGGGGCGCTGCTGCACGAGGACGCCACGGCGGTGAGCACGGCGTGGGAGCCCGAGCAGGGCAACTACGTCGCGCAGTTGTCCAACGCGGGGAACGAGGGGAGCCCCTACGCCACGCAGAAGGACGCGGTGGACACGGTGGTGAACCGGCTCATCTCCAGCGTGGAGGTGACGGAGCAGAAGCTGTCGAAGCCGCTCGGCTTCGAGACGGGAGGCACGGTGCGTCCCGAGCTGGAGGAGGCGCGGCGCAGCGACAACTCGCTGGAGGACCTGAAGAACGCGGTCCTGAGCATGGAGCGCGTCTGGCTGGGGGCGAGCGGGAACGGCGGACTGTCGAAGGTGGTGGCCGCGAGCAACAAGCAGGTGGACGCGACGGTGCGTGGGGACCTGGCGGCGGTGCGCTCGGCACTCGAGGCGATTCCGCCGCCGCTGCGCACGGCGCTGACCAATGACCGTGAGTCGGTGGAGGCGGCCCGGGCGGCGCTGTCGACGCTGCGAGCCACCCTGGCCTCCGAGGTGGTGTCCAACCTGGGCGTGACGCTCAAGTTCAACGACAACGATGGCGACTGAGCAGGCGCCGCTGGCCCCCACCACGCCCCTCGCGCCCACCACGCCCCTCGCGCCCATCACTCCCCTCGCGCCCGTCACTCCCCTCGCCCTCCGGGAGAGGGGCGGGGGTGAGGGTGCCACGGGCCCCGGGTTGCCCCTGCGCGCCCTCCACGAGCGCCTCACGGCCACCCTCTTCGCGCCCGTGGACCCATCCTCGCTGGTGGCGTACCGGGTCGTCTTCGGGCTGCTGATGATGGTCGCCGTCGCGAGGTTCTTCGCGTACGGGTGGATTCACGAGCACTACCTGGCACCCAAGGTGCTCTTCCCCTACGCGGGGCTGGAGTGGATCCGCCCGTGGCCGGGGGTGGGCATGTACGTCCACTTCGCGCTGATGGGGCTGGGAGCGCTGGGCATCACGCTGGGAGTCGCATACCGGGCGAGCGCACTGACGTTCCTGCTCACGTTCACGTACGCGCACCTCATCGACAAGACGTACTACCTCAACCACTACTACTTCATCTCGCTGGCGGGGCTGTTGCTGGTGGCGCTCCCGTTGGACATGAAGGGGCGGAGCCACGTGCCCGCGTGGTGGCTGTGGCTGATGCGGGCGCAGGTGGGGCTCGTGTACTTCTTCGGCGGGGTGGCGAAGCTGAAGAGCGACTGGCTCGTCCACGCGCAGCCGATGAAGATCTGGCTGGCGGCGAGCACGGACCTGCCTGTGCTGGGCCGGCTCTTCGAGCAACCATGGGCGCCGCACGCCTTCAGCATCGCGGGAGCGGTGTTCGACCTGTGCGTGGTGCCCGCGCTGTTGTGGAAGCGGACGCGGTGGCTCGCCTACGCGGCGGTGGTGGGCTTCCACGTCATCACGCGGATGCTCTTCCCCATCGGCATGTTCCCGTGGCTGATGATGGCGGGGGCGCTGCTGTTCTTCCCACCGGACTGGCCCCGGCGGCTCGCGAGCTGGCTGCGGCGCGAGCCAGTGAAGCACCGCGAGCCCGAGTCCCCCTCCTTGCCCACGAGACACTCCTGGCTCGGGCCCGCGTTGGCGGTGGCCTTCCTGGGGGTGCAGTTCCTCCTGCCGTTGCGGCACCTGCTCTACCCGGGTGACGTGATGTGGACGGAGGAGGGCTTCCGCTTCTCGTGGAACGTGATGTTGATGGAGAAGAACGGGGTGGCCGAGTTCCACGTGAGCGAGCCCGCCACGGGGAAGCGGTGGGTGGTGTCGCCGGGCCAGCACCTCTCGCCCTACCAGGTGAAGATGATGGCCACGCAGCCGGACATGCTGCTGACGTTCGCGCACTACCTCGCGCGCCACTTCGCCGAGCAGGGGCACCCGGGAGTCGAGGTGCGCGTGGACGCCTTCGCGAGCCTCAATGGCCGACCCCGCCAGCGGCTCGTGGACCCCACGGTGAACCTGGCCGCGGTGGGCCCGTGGGACAGCGTGCACGGGTGGGTGCTGCCCTTCCGCGAGGTGGCACCGCCCTGAGCCGGAGAGGGGCTCCGCGACGACTGCACGGAGCCAGCCCGGGACCTCCAATACCCTCACCCCGGCCCTCTCCCGGAGGGCGAGGGAGGGGAGCTACAGCTTCCCGTCGAGGAAGTTGCGCACCAGCCGGGGGCCCTCGGGCGTGAGGACGCTCTCCGGATGGAACTGCACGCCCACCACGGGCCGCTCACGGTGCCGCAGCCCCATGATGAGCCCGTCCGGCGTCCACGCCGTCGCCTCCAGCTCCGCCGGCAGCGTCCCCGCGTCCACCACCAGCGAGTGGTAGCGCGCGGCCTGGAAGCCCGTCGGCACGCCCTCGAAGATGCTCCGGCCCTCGTGGCGGATGGACGCCGTCTTGCCGTGCACCGGCTCGGGCGCCCGCACCACGTTGCCGCCGAAGACGGCCCCGATGGACTGGTGGCCCAGGCACACGCCCAGCACCGGCACCTTCGCGTCGCGGATGGCCGCCATGCACACCCCGGCCTCGTGCGGCGTGCACGGCCCGGGCGACACCACCAGGTGCGAGGCGCCCGAAGCCGCCACGCCCGCGGCGTCGATCTCATCGTTGCGCACCACCTTCACCTCGGCGCCCAGCGTGTACAGCAGCTGCACGAGGTTGAAGGTGAACGAGTCGTAGTTGTCGATGACGAGGATCACCGCACACCTCCCTCACGCGCCTGCTTCAGGGCCGTGGCGAGCACCCGCGCCTTGGCCTCCGTTTCGTCCGCTTCCTTCGAGGGCACCGAGTCCGCCACGAGTCCCGCGCCCGCCTCCCACAGCGTGCGGTCCCCGTCGATGTAGAAGGTGCGCAGGGCGATGGCCAGGTCCAGCGCGCCGCAGAAGGACAGGTAGCCCACCGCGCCCGCGTAGGGGCCGCGGCGCACGGGCTCCAGCTCGTCGATGATCTGCATCGCGCGAATCTTCGGAGCCCCGGACACCGTGCCCGCCGGGAAGGTGTACGCCAGGGCATCGAGCGCGTCGTACTTCGCGTCGAGCTTGCCGCGCACCTGCGAGACGATGTGCATCACGTGGCTGTAGCGCTCGATGACCATCATGTCCTCGACGCGCACCGAGCCCGGCGCGGCCACGCGGCCCACGTCGTTGCGGCCCAGGTCCACCAGCATCATGTGCTCGGCGCGCTCCTTCTCGTCGGCGAGCAGCTCCTTCTCGAGGGCCTGGTCCTCGGCCTCGGTGGCGCCGCGGCGCCGGGTGCCGGCGATGGGGCGCACCACGACGTCTCCGTCGCGCACCTGCACCAGCAGCTCCGGAGAGGCGCCCACCAGCGCGCGCGCCTCGCCCAGCTCGATGTGGAAGAGGTACGGCGAAGGGTTGATGCGGCGCAGCGAGCGGTACAGCGAGAGCGGCGGCGGCGCCCCCCGCGCCTCGAAGCGGCGGGCGAGCACCACCTGCATGCAGTCACCGGCGCGGATGTATTCCTTCACGCGCTCGACAGCGGCCTCGTAGCCGGCGCGGTCCCAGTTGACGGAGACCTCCGCCTCGCCGCGCATGGGCGGATGGGGGACATAGGCGTCCACGGGCAGCGGGCGCAGCAGCCGCTCGGCGAGGGCCTCGGCACGGGCCTCGGCATCGGCGAGCGCCTGGGCGACGCTGCCATGACGGTTGGGCCGGGCGATGGCGGTGGCGTGCAGCGTCTGGGTGCGCGAGTCGTGGGTGACGAACTCATCGCACAGCAGCCACTCGGAGTCGGGGAAGGTGGTGTCGGAGGTGTGCCGGTCGGGCACATGGCGCTCGAACCAGGACATGCAGTTGTAGCCGAGGTAGCCCACGAGGCCGCCGACGAACGGGGGCTCACCGGGGAGCTTGGCCACGGCGTGGTCGCGCCAGACGGAGCGGAGGACGTCGAGCGGAGCACCCTCGAGACGCTGCTGCTGCTCGCCGCGCCAGAGGGTGCCGCCGGTGCGGTCGAGCCGGAGCCGGCCGGAGGGTGCGGTGCCGATGTGGCTGTAGCGGCCGAAGCGCTCGCCACCGTGGCAGGACTCGAGGATGAAACCCCGAGCACCCCCGAGCTTGAGGTAGGCGGACAGCGGGGTGTCGAGGTCGGCGGGGAGCACGACCGAGACGGGAACCGCCTCGCCCTTCTCCGCGCGTTGGCGGTAGGCCGCCTTGCGCTCCTGAGCGTTCATCACGTTCCTCTGTGTAGGCCCCCTCTCCCTCTGGGAGAGGGCTGGGGTGTGGGTGTTCCGGAAGTCACCCCATCACCGGCGGATTGTCCCCGTTATTCGCGGACAGGGAAAGGGCCACGGACGTCCGATACCGTCCCACCTGCCCGGCTTGACACGACCGTGACCTCGACCCCTCTCCGAGCGGGCATGGGGTACACGCGGAGTCCAGGTGGGCCGCTCAGCCCTCGCGGGGGCCGGTGCCGAACAACCACTCCAGGCCGCGCCACACGTTGTCGCGCCAGGCCGAGTAGTTATGGCCGCCGTGGTACTCGCGGTACTCGGCGCGGTGTCCGGAGGCGCGGAGCACGGGGAGCATGCGCTCATTGCCCTCGACGAGCGCCTCGAAGTGGCCGCAGTCCAACCACACGTCGAGCGGCCGGGAGGGAGCGCTCCGGGCGAGGTCGAACACCACGAAGTCGCGGTTCCACACGCTGAAAGCGCCCGACTGCGAGAGCACGCGGCCGAAGACGTGCGGGGCACGCAGCCCCGTGTACAGGGCGATGAGCCCGCCCAGTGACGAGCCAAGAACGGCATGGGCGCCAGGCTCGCGCGTCTCATCCAGGAGGTTCAGCTCGCCACGGGCGAGCGGCAGGACCTTGTCGAGCAGGAAGGCCAGGGTGGCCTCGCTGCAGGCGTACTCGACGGTGCGAGCGGGGCCACCATTGGCCACCATGGCCAGCGCGAGAGGGCGGATGCGGCCCTGGGCGATGAGGTTGTCCACGATGGAGGGCAGCTTCGCGCGGCGCAGGTAGTCCGGCCCGTCGAACACCACCACGAGAGGGCAGGGCTCGGAGGTGGGAGGCGCGTAGAGGTGGACGGCGCGCTGCGAGCCCACACAAAGCTCATGCGTCTCCACCAGGTGACGGGTGACGGTGCCACGCGGCACGCCCCGCTGCCGCAGCGCGAGGGGCGTGGGTTGCGACTCGGGCATGTGGAAGTAGTGGTTGAAGTCCCCGAAGCCGTTGGAGGTGAGGCGCTCGTTGAGGGGATCCCTCACCCGCCGGCCCCTGGCGTCCTGGAAGGCGTACTCCACATACGTATCGCGCGGCAGCTTCAGCGTGTGCGTCCACAGCCCGGGCGCCACCTCCTTCAGGGGGATGGGCTCGCCCGACCAGTCCAGGAAGTCCCCCGCGACGGACACGGGCCTGCGCCCCCGCCACACGAAGGTGGCCGTCTCTCCGTGGATGACCGGTGTGCCCTCCTCGCGGGCCCGCTGCTCCAGTGTCGTGGTGTCCATGGCTCAACCCAGGGTGGAATGGAGAGGCGGAGACGTCGAGTGTCGACGTCCTCCAGCCGCGGCGCGCGTGTAGTAGCCGCCCTGCTCCAGCATCACCACGCGGCGCCCACGCTCGGCGAGCAGGCGCCTCCGAGTCATCTTCCACATGGGGGCGGACGGTAACCGCCCCCGGTGGACCCTGCCAACCTCGCCGCTAGCGTGCGAGGGCGGCACGAGCCGGGCGGATGGCCACCCATCCCAGCAGGGCGGCGACCAGCCAGCGGCCCCAGTGCGAGCGCTTCTCCACGGGGTGGTTGCGCGGGGCGTGCTCGTCGAAGAGCGTCACCATGCCCTTGATGAAGTGGCGCATGTCGTGGGGCCCGCGGCTGGAGAACCAGCGGTCATCGCGGACGCCGGGCTCATCCATCCACTGGGCGCCCGCGTTGCGGAGGTCGTCCTTGATGCCGGGCCACGAGGCCAGCTTGCGTCCACTGGCCAGGCCCGCGGACACGAGCACCCAGGGGCCATGACAGAGCGTGGCGATGGGCCGGCCGTGGCGGTCGAACTCGCGGACGAAGTCGAGCACCTCCTCGCTCTGGCGGAGCTTGTCCGGGTTGACGAAGCCGCCAGGGATGAGGAGCGCGTCGAAATCCGTGGGGCGGACGCTGTGCACCGTCTCGTCCACGCGGACCTTCTTGCCCGGCCACATCAGGTTCATGCCCCGGATGCGCCCCTTGTGAAGGGAGATGATGTCCACCTGGGCGCCCCGCTTGCGCAATACCTTCACGGGAATGGTGAGCTCCACCTGCTCGAAACCATCCGCGGCCAGCACGCCCACCCGGATGCCTCTCAATGTCTTCCTCGCCATGTGCCTGCGCCTCCCGGTTTTCTTCCCGGGCAATCGTCGGCATCCCTCCGGCGCGCGGCATTCTCCGCCCCCTGGACTGGAGGGCGGCCAGGAGAGCGGCCGGAAGGACTCACGGCCCCATGGCCTGCGTGGCCTCCCGGGAAGCGCCATGCCTGGCGAGTATCTGTTTGGCGAACTCGGTCGTGCAGACCGCCACCACGTCATCCAGGTCCCGGTTGAGCTGGATGACTTCAGCGGGCGTCACCTCGCCTGGCTGCTCCGCCCAGAGGCCCAGCACCACGTCCCGGAGCACCGCGAGCTCCGCGAGCACCTCCACGAGGTCGAAGTCGTCTCCGACCCGCTGGAAGGCATGCACCCGGGAGAGCATCTGGCTGCCGTAGACATCCGCCGCGTCGCGCTCGCGCAGCCGCACCACGAGCCAGTCGCTCAGGTCCGGAACGTGGTTCTCCAGGTGCTCCTCGGAGAGGTGCCGTGCGTCACTGAGCGTGCGCACTATTTCCTTCCAGCGGGCGAGGACCTCCTGCCGATGAAGCGCGATGAGTTGAGAGAGTCCCATGGTTGTTTGAATGTCGGTGTGGCCGTGCATGCCCACAAGGGCCCCTTGTCCTCCGGGACAAGGCACGAGCCCCCAGGCAGGATGCCGAGCATCCGGGAGGGAGCACCATGTCGAAGGCCTTCACGAAGGAAGACGCGGGTGGAGAGGACGTTCTGCTGCCTCCGCGGCCCCGCTCGACGACCGGAGAGACGCGGTACATCACGCCCGAGGGCTACCGGGCCGTGCAGGAGGAGCTCGCGGCGCTGACGGCGCTCCCAGTGGCGGCGCGGCCTCCGGACTGGGCGCGCCGGACGCGGCAGCTGGCCACCACCCTGGAGGAGGTCAAGGTGGTGGACGCGGAGCACCCCGACGAGGAGCACGTCTACTTCGGCGCGTGGGTGACGCTCGAGGACGAGGAGGGGGAGGAGACGGCGTACCGCATCGTCGGCCCGGACGAGGCGGACGTGAAGTCGGGCCGCCTCAGTGTCGAGTCGCCCCTGGCGCGGGCGCTCCTCGGCAAGGAGCCCGGCGAGTCCGTCCGGGTCGAGCGCCCCCGCGGCGCCATGGAGTACACCGTCACCAGCGTGTCCTACCAGCCGCCCACCTCCTCCTGAGCCGCTGCCGGCGCTGTCAGGGATGCGGGCTTGCCTCGTCAGGCTTGGTGTTCATATAACACCAACCACGCGAGGACCCTCATGAGCGACACGCAGCGCAGGTTCACCTTCTTCTGGCGGCAGCAGTCCCCGTTCTCGCAGTGGCACCCGTCGGAGTTCATGGTGGAGGGCGTGCGCTTCACGTGCGCCGAGCAGTACATGATGCACGGCAAGGCGATGCTCTTCGGGGACGCGGAGATGGCGGCGCGCATCCTGGAGGCGAGGACGCCCAAGGAGCACAAGGCGCTGGGGCGCAAGGTGCGCGGCTTCGACGGCGCGGTGTGGGAGCGCGAGCGCGAGCGCATCGTCTACGAGGGCAGCCACGCCAAGTTCACGCAGAACGCGGAGCTGCTCGCGGCGCTGCTGGCCACGAAGGGGACGGAGTTGGTGGAGGCCAGCCCGATGGACCGCATCTGGGGCGTGGGTCTCTCGGAGGAGGACCCGCGCATCCAGGACCCCGCGACGTGGCGGGGTCAGAACCTGCTCGGCAAGGTGCTCACACGCCTGCGCGAGGACCTGCTCGCCGCGGGCGTCAGGGCCTGACCTGCTTCATCATCCGCGAGGCGAGCCGGTCGATGACGCCCGGCACGAGCGCCTTGACGGCCAGCAGCAGCCTCGCGGCCGGCATCATCACCAGCTCGCGCTCGCGGCGCTCCATGGCGCGCAGGATGAGCTCCGCGCAGGTGCGCGTGTCCATCACCCGGTTGCCCTTCTCCTCGGCGATGTCCGTGTGGCCCGCCGAGCCATCCGGGCCGAGCGCCCGCGAGCGGATGTTGGAGACGACGAACCCGGGGGACACGACGAGCACGTCCACCCCGGCGCCGCTCAGCTCGATGCGCAGCGAGTCGAAGAACCCCTGCATCGCGTGCTTGGTGGCGGCATAGCCGCTGCGGGTGGGCACGCCACTCTTGCCCGTCAGCGAGGAGATGGCGACGAGCAGTCCCTTGCGCGCCTTCAGGTGCGGGAGCGCCGCGTGCGTGCAGTAGACGGCCCCCAGGTAGTTCACCCGCATGAGGCGCTCGAAGATGGAGAGGTCCGTCACGTCCTCGAAACGGCCCCGCATCGCCATCCCGGCGTTGTTCACGAGGCAGTCGATGCCGCCGAACGCCTCCACGGCGCGCGCCACCAGGCGCCGGCACGCCTCCGGGTCACCCACGTCCGTGGGGACCACCACCGCGCGGCCTCCCGCCCGCTCACAGCGCTGCTTCACCCGCTCCAGCTCCGCCTCGCTCCGGGCCGCGAGCACCACCTGGGCCCCACGCTCCGCGAGCGCCACCGCCAGCTCTTCACCGATTCCCGAGGACGCCCCGGTGATGACCACCGTCTTTCCTTGCATGGACGGCATGCTCGCTCCACCCCCACCCCCCATGGCACCCGGCGCCCCTTCCATCTATTAGAAGAGGTGTGAGCTCCGCCAAGCGCCGCCGCATCCTCGACATCGTGGCCACCGACGCCACCTTCGAGCGCACCGACCACCGCGGGCGCGAGGTGTGGCTCGGAAAGTGCCTGCACTGCAACACGTACCTCGCCATCAGCCTGGAGGGCGAGCCCATCAGCCGCGCCACCATCGAGCACATCATCCCCCGGGTGCACGGCGGCACGGATGCGCTGGAGAACCTCGGCCTGGCGTGTGCCCGCTGCAACCAGGGCAAGGGCAGCCGGCATGATCGCCACTTTGATCGCGATCCCCGGGTCCGACAGTTGGTGGACCGACTGCTCGAGCGCCGCCGCGAGCGCTGGCGCGATCCAGAAGACGCCTGAGCCGCGTGGGTTCAAGCTCCCTTCCATCTCGTAGAAGAGAACATCATCCAGACAAGTTTCCGCCCGCGCCACAACGTGGCGGGTCGTGGTATCCCCCTGCTCGCGGACAGAGAAAGGTTGACACCCGGATAATGATGCTCGATGGTCACGCGCCGCGTTGGGACGGGACGAGGAGGAGGGACCCCGCCCACCGCACATCTTCAGTCGGATGGGGTCGGGCGTGTCCGCATGTCTCCTGCCAGGGCAGGAGCCGTCGCAGCCACAGCAACGCCGTGCATGAGCTTCTTGTTCCAGTCTTCCTGTGTCACCTCCGGTCCGGCCGCACCGTCCTCCCGGTCGCGTCCTTCCGGAGCTGCCCCAATTGACTAGCCCCCGGTCCTGGATATGAGCGGTCCTCTCTTCCCACGCTGGACGAACACGGTGTCGCGAGCCTCGGCCGCGGCGCTTCTTGCAATCCCCGCGATCGCGCTGGGCGGTCTGATGGCGTACGTGCGTTCCCCGTTCGTCACCAACCAGAACCGGCCCATCGAGCAGCCGATCGAGTTCGACCACCGGCACCACGCCGGTGACGAGCAGATCGACTGCCGCTACTGCCACTTCTCCGTGGAGAAGTCGCCGTCGGCGGGTATCCCCTCCACCACCGTGTGCATGTCGTGCCACGCGCAGGTGTGGAACAAGAGCCCGTACCTGACGCTGGTGCGGCAGGCGTACTTCACGGACCAGCCCATCCCCTGGGTGCGCGTCCACAACCTGCCCGACTTCGTCTACTTCAACCATGCCATCCACGTGGCCAAGGGCGTTGGCTGCGTCACCTGCCACGGCCGCGTGGACCACATGGCCGCCATCGAGCAGTACCAGCCGCTCACCATGCAGTGGTGCCTGGACTGCCACCGCAACCCGAAGCCCAACCTGCGTCCGCAGGAGTTCATCACCAGCATGACCTGGCAGCCGCCCGAGAATCACGAAGAGGCCGCCAAGCTCGCCGACACGCTGGCTGAACAGTACGACGTTCACTCGCGCACGAGCTGCTCCACATGCCACCGCTGAAGCCCAAGCTCGACGGAGCCCCCATGAAGGACACCCCTACTTCCTTCGCCCTGCCGGTCGTCTCCGACAAGGCCGAGGCCGCGCACGACCACGACCACAACGACGTCGTGGGTGAGGCGCTCGATCACGCCGCCGCGCACTCCGTGCAGTCCGAGGGCGCCTACGGGAAGACCTACTGGCGCAGCCTCGAGGAGAGGCTCGGCCAGCCCGAGTACCTTGAGGAGACCCGCCCCGAGTTCCCCACGGGCGCGGACCTGCCTCCCACCGGCGTGGCCCGCCGCGAGTTCATGCAGCTGCTGGGCGCCTCGCTGGCCCTGGCCGGCGCCACCGCCTGCTCCACCCGTCCGGTGGACGAGCGCATGGTGCCCTACACCCGCACGCCTCCCGAGATGGTGCCGGGCAACCCCCTGCACTACGCCTCGGGCATGACGTTCGGGGGCCACACCTCCGGTCTGCTCATCACCGCGCGTGAGGGCCGCCCCATCAAGGTGGAGGGCAACCCGCAGCACCCCGTCAACCTGGGCGCCGCCGGTCCCTTCGAGCAGGCCTTCCTGCTCTCCCTGTACGATCCCCAGCGCGCCCGCGTGCTGCGCTACCGCAAGGAGCCGCGCTCGCTGCGCACCTTCGGTGAGGACATCGGCACGGTCATCGCCAAGGCGGCGCAGGAGAACGGTGGAGCGCGCGTGCGCTTCCTCACCGAGCCGAACGCCTCCCCGGTGCTCGGCGACATGCGCGCGCGCATCCAGCAGCGCCTGCCCAACGCGAAGTTCATCACCTACACGTCCGTCACCCAGGACCCGGCCAACGAGGGCACCCAGGCGGTGCTCGGCACGCCGGCCACCCCGGTGTTCGACTTCGCGAAGGCGGATGTCGTCGTCTCCCTGGACGCCGACTTCCTGGAGAGCCGCCCGTCCAACCTCGCCTACGCCCGCGCCTTCGCGCGCCGGCGTGACCCGGCCGAGGGCAACCTCAACCGCCTGTACGTCGCCGAGCCGCGCTTCACCCTGACTGGCGGCATGGCGGACCACCGTCTGCGCGCGAAGTCCCAGGAAGTGCTCGCCATCGCCGCCGCCCTCGCCTCGCGCGTGGGTGGAGGGGCCGAGGGCCTGGGCGCCGCCGCCGCCGCGAAGGCCCAGCTGAACAGCGCCCACCAGAAGTGGGTGGATGCCGTCGCCGCCGACCTGCGCGCCGCCGCGGGCCGCAGCGTGGTGGTGGCCGGTGAGCGTCAGCCCGCCGCGGTGCACGCCCTGGCCGCCGCGCTCAACTCGGCGCTCGGCAACGTGGGCCAGACGGTGCGCTACGTGGCCCCCGTGGTCACCGAGAACACCCAGGCCTCCGGCCTCCGCCCCCTGGTGGAGGAGCTGAACAACGGTGGCGTGGACGTGCTCGTCATCACGTCCTGGAACCCCATCTACAGCACCCCGGCGGACCTGGGTCTCCAGAAGGCGCTCAGCCCGGAGAACCCCCACCGCAACAAGGTCACCGTCGTCTACACCTCGCTCTTCGAGGACGAGACGAGCGCGTACGCCGACTGGTTCATCCCGGCCGCGCACGAGTTGGAGGCCTGGAGCGATGGCCGCTCCGCCGACGGCACGGTCACCGTGGTGCAGCCGCTCATCCAGCCGCTCCACAACGGCGTGCCCGCCACGGAGCTGCTCGCCCTCTTCCTGGGTGAGCCGTACCGCACCAGCTACCAGATCCTCCGCGACTTCTGGCGCGGCCGCTCCGCCGCCATCGCGGACTTCGAGACGGCCTGGGAGACGTGGGTGTCCGTGGGCATCGTGCCGGACACGGCCTCGCCGGCCGTCACCGCCACGCCCAACCTGGACGCCGCCCGTGCCCTGGTGGATGCCTACACCCCGCCCACCTCCGGCGGCCTCGAGGTGAACTTCGTCACGGACTACAAGGTCTACGACGGCCAGTTCGCCAACATGTCCTGGCTGCAGGAACTGCCGGATCCCATCTCGAAGATCACCTGGGACAACGCGGCCTACGTCAGCCCGGCCACCGCCGATGTTGAGAATCTGCACCCGGGTGACAAGGTCAAGCTCACCACCCGCACCGGCTCGCTCGAGGTCCCGGTGTGGATCATCCCCGGCATCGCCGACGGGGTGATCGTCCTCCCGCTGGGCTATGGCCGCACGGGTCTGTTCGAGACGGTGGCCAAGGAGGTGGGCTTCAACGCCAACCTCGTGCGCAGCGTGGACGCCCCCTGGTTCGAGGGTGGCGCGAAGCTGGAGAAGGTGAAGGCCACGCACAAGTTCGCCCTCACCCAGAGCCACTGGCGCACCGAGGGCCGGCCCATCGCCCTGGACATGTCGGTGGAGCAGTTCCGGCACGAGCAGGAGCAGGAGAAGAAGAACGCCAGCCCGCTGCTCTTCCGCGTCCGCGGCGACGTCGAGGGGCCCAACCTCATGCCGGATTTCAAGTATGAGGACTACAAGTGGGCGATGGCCATCGACCTGGCCCGCTGCACCGGTTGCGCCGCGTGCGTGGTGGCCTGCCAGTCGGAGAACAACATCCCCGTCGTGGGCAAGGAGCAGGTGTCCCGCAGCCGCGAGATGCAGTGGCTGCGCATCGACCGGTACTTCTCCGGCCAGGAGCTGCACGATCCGGAGATGGTCATGCAGCCCGTCGCCTGCGTGCACTGCGAGAAGGCGCCCTGCGAGTACGTGTGCCCGGTGAACGCCACCGTCCACTCGGACGAGGGCCTCAACGACATGGTGTACAACCGCTGCGTCGGTACGCGGTACTGCTCCAACAACTGCCCGTACAAGGTCCGCCGCTTCAACTACCTGCACTACACCGCGGACAAGACGCCCACGCAGAAGATGCAGATGAACCCGGACGTCACGGTGCGCAACCGCGGCGTCATGGAGAAGTGCACCTACTGCGTGCAGCGCATCGAGCGCGTCCGCATCAAGGCGCGCGTCGAGAAGCGGCCCATCTTCGAGAAGGAGCTGCAGACCGCCTGCCAGCAGACGTGCCCCACCGAGGCCATCGTGTTCGGCACCCTGAGCGATCCCAACGCCCAGGTGACGAAGCACCACAACGACGAGCGCGCCTACAAGCTGCTGAACGAGCTGGGCACCAAGCCGCGCACCGCTCACCTCATCCGCCTGCGCAACCCCAATCCCGCCCTCGCGTCCGCCAGGCCCGCCGGCGAGTCGCACGAAGGAGGCCACTGAGCCATGGCCGAGACCGCTGCTCATACCGCCGCTTCGCTCGATCCGCTCGAGCCGCGGCCCCTCGTCGCGCCGCACCACGACGACAAGTCCCTCAATGACACGCTGTTGGATCACGTGTGGGCCAAGCCCGGCAAGGGCTGGTTCATGCTGTTCGGCCTGGCCCTCGCGGCGCTCGGTCTGCTCGTCCTGGGTGTGACCGTCACCCTGGCCCGCGGCATCGGCATGTGGGGCAACAACCAGCCCAACGGCTGGGCCTTCGACATCGTCAACTTCGTCTGGTGGGTCGGTATCGGCCACGCCGGTACGCTCATCTCCGCCATCCTCCTGCTCTTCCAGCAGAAGTGGCGCACGAGCATCAACCGCTTCGCCGAGGCCATGACGCTCTTCGCCGTGTGCTGCGCGGGTCTCTTCCCGCTGCTGCACACGGGCCGTCCCTGGTTCGCCTTCTGGCTCTTCCCCTACCCCTCTACCCTCGGCGCCTGGCCGCAGTTCCGCTCGCCGCTGGTGTGGGACGTGTTCGCCATCTCCACGTACCTCACCGTGTCCGCCCTCTTCTGGTACGTGGGTCTCATCCCCGACCTGGCGGCCCTGCGTGACTCGTCCAAGGGCAAGCTGCAGCGCACCATCTACGGCCTGTTCGCCCTCGGCTGGCGCGGCTCCGGCCGTCACTGGCACAACTACAAGATCGGCTACCTGCTGCTGGCCGGTATCTCCACCCCGCTCGTGGTCAGCGTGCACACGATCGTGTCCTTCGACTTCGCCACCTCGCTCATCCCCGGCTGGCACGCCACCATCTTCCCGCCCTACTTCGTGGCCGGCGCCGTGTTCAGCGGCTTCGCGATGGTGATCACGCTGATGGTGCCCGCCCGCAAGTACCTCAAGCTCCGGGACGTCATCACCGACCGCCACCTGGAGAACATGAACAAGGTGATTCTGGCGACGGGCCTCATCGTGTCCTACGGGTACATGATGGAGCACTTCATCGCCTGGTACTCCGGCAGCGAGTTCGAGATCTGGACCTTCTACGTGAACCGCGCCCGCGGTCCGTACGCCGGGGTGTACTGGCTGATGATCGCCTGCAACGTCATCACCCCGAACATCTTCTGGTTCAAGAAGTGCCGGACCAGCATCCCCATCATGTGGGTGGCGTCCATCCTGGTGAACATCGGCATGTGGTGCGAGCGCTTCATCATCATCGTGACGTCGCTGACCCAGGACTTCCTGCCGTCGTCGTGGGACCTGTACAGCCCGACCTGGGTGGACTGGTCCATCTACGTCGGAACCCTGGGCCTCTTCAGCACGCTGTTCCTCCTGTTCCTCAAGTTCGTCCCCGCGGTCGCGGTGAGCGAGGTGAAGGAGCTCCAGCTGGAGCTCAAGCACGCCGCCCACCACGCCGCTCATGGCGCGGAGACTGGCGCCGCCGGGACCCTCACCCACGGAGCGCACTGAACCATGTCCGCCGAAACCAAGGTTCTGGATAGCTGGGTGCTGGCCGAGTTCGCCACTCCCGACGCCCTGGTGGATGCCACCCGGCAGATGCGGGAGAAGGGCTACCAAGGCATGGACACCTACTCGCCCTACCCGCTGCACGGTGGGTCCGAGGCGCTGGGCCTGCCGCCCTCGCGCGTCCCCTTCATCGCCCTGGGTGGCGCGCTGACGGGGATGATCACCGCGCTCGCCTTCCAGACGTACATGAACACCATCGACTACCCGCTCAACGTGGGTGGCCGTCCGACGCTGAGCCTGCCGGCCTGGGTGCCCATCACCTTCGAGCTGTCGGTGCTGCTCACCGCGTTCGGCATCTTCTTCGGTCTGCTGGGGCTCAGCCGTCTGCCCCAGCCGTACCACCCGGTCTTCGAGAGCGAGGAGTTCCGCAGCGCGTCCACGCACGGCTACTGGCTGAGCGTGCCCACGGCGGAGACCACCGTGAAGCCCGACGACATCAAGAACCAGCTCACGTCCCTGGGTGCCACCCATGTGACCGTGGTCACGGGAGAGAAGGAATGAAGTGGCTCATCCCCGCGGCCGGGCTCGCCCTGGCCGGCTGCAACGTCCCGTCCGAGTTCCTCCAGCGCATGGAGGCTCAGGCCAAGTACGAGTACTACGAGACGAGTGAGTTCTGGGCGGATGGCAGGGCCATGCGCACCCCTCCCGAGGGCACCATCCCGCGTGAGCGGCCGGTGGGCAACCCCGGCATGAGCACGGGCCGCGTCAACGGCACGCTCGTCTCCGGCATCCCGCTCGAGCTCAACCGCGAGGTGCTCGAGCTGGGCCAGAAGAAGTACAACATCGTCTGCTCGCAGTGCCATGGCCGGCTCGGTGACGGCAACAGCGTGGTGGCCGAGAACATGGCCCTGCGCCTGCCGCCGTCCCTGCTCGAGGTCGCCAACAAGCCGGACGGCCACTTCTATGTCGCCATCAACGAGGGCTACGGCGTGATGCCGTCGTTCTCGGGTGAGCTCAACACCCAGGAGCGCTGGGCCGTCGTGGCCTACGTCCGTGCGCTCCAGCGCGCCCGCAACAGCCAGGTGGGCGGCCAGCCCCTTCCGCAGGAGAACCGGTGATGATTGCCGTGGATCGTTTCAACGGCGGCTCCAAGACGATGACCCTGGCGGGTGCCGTGGGCGTCGTCGGTCTGGTGCTGACCGCCGTGGGGTTCTTCACCGCGCCCCAGCCGACGATGTTCAGCTACCTGTTCGGCTTCACCTACTGGCTGGGCATCTCGGTGGCCGCCATCATCATGGTGGCCATCTTCCACACGGCCAAGGCCAAGTGGATCACCATCCTGCGCCGCACGATGGAGACCATGGGCTCCAGCGTGTTCGTGTTCGCCCTGCTCGTGCTGCCCCTGCTCTTCGGGGCCAGGTACATCTTCCCCTGGGTGGACGGCGCCAGCTGGGTGTTCCCCGGCACGGACGGCGTGAAGTTCACCGAGGTGGAGCTGCACCACCTGCACCACAAGCACCCCTACCTCAACCTGACCTTCCTCTACGTGCGTCAGGCCATCTACTTCGGGGTGTGGATCTTCGTGTCCTGGCGGCTGCGCACCTGGAGCATGGAGCAGGACGCCTCCGGCGCCCTGGAGCTCACCGTCAAGCAGCGGCGCTTCTCCCCCGGCTCGCTCCCGTTCCTTGCGCTGACCATTACTTTTGCTGGTTTCGACTGGCTGATGAGCCTCACGCCGCTCTGGCAGTCCACCATCTTTGGCGTCTATTACTTCGCCGGAAGCTTCCTGGCCGCCTTCTGCGTGCTGACGCTCGCCACGGTGAACGCCCAGGGCAAGGACGAGTACGGGACCTTGGTGACGACGGCGCACTACCACAACCTGGGTAAGCTCATGCTGGCCTTCACGGCCTTCTGGGCCTACATCGCCTTCTCCCAGTTCCTCCTCATCTGGGTGGCCAACATCCCGGAGGAGGCCGGCTGGTTCAAGCTGCGCATCGAGGGCGAGTGGAAGCCGCTGTCCATCGCGCTGTTCGTGATGGGCTTCGCGGTGCCCTTCTTCACCCTGCTGTCGCGCAACCTGAAGCTCAAGCCGCGGCTGCTCGCCGTGGTGGCCGTCTACCTGCTCATCATGCACGCGGTGGACATGTACTGGCTCATCTGGCCGGCGTACTCGCCCAAGGCCCCGTCGTTCCACTGGACGCTCATCACCGCCTTCATCGGCGTGGGTGGACTGTCCGTGGCCGCGGCCATGTGGCAGGCCCGGGGCCGGTACACGCTGCCGGTGAAGGATCCCTACATCTCGGAGTCGCTGAGGTACGTGCAGCCATGAAGAAGACCGAGTCGGAGCTCGAGTCGCGCGTCATCCGTGGCGCGCATGGCGTGGCCGCCGAGGAGGACCACATCCTCACCGGCAAGGTCGTCCAGGTGGGCGTGGTGTCGCTCGTCATCTTCATCGTCGGCGGTATCTGGGCCTGGCGCATCCAGGTGGCGACGACGCACGAGTTCGTCCCCGAGGGTTCGGCCCCCGTCCCGGCGCTCATCACGCCGGACAAGGACGGCAAGACGGCGTACGAGATTGGCATCGTGAACCAGCGCATGTTCCAGCTGGACACGCACGCCGAGGAGAAGATCGGCTCCCAGCAGAAGGCGCTGGAGAGCGGCTGGGCGGACGAGCCCGGCGTGGTGGCCCGTCCCACCATCTCCACGGCGATGAATCAGATCATCTCCGAGCAGGCGGCCAGCCGGCAGCAGCAGCAGGCCCCCGCCAATCCCACCCCGGCGCCGCAGCCCGCGCCCCCGAAGCCGTAGTTTCGCGGTAGAAGAAGAAGCGCGATGTACACCCCCTCCTCTCCCCTCATTCTCCGCGCCGCGATGGCGGCCCTGCTCCTGGCGCTCGGCGCCGGGACGCAGGCGTACGCCCTCCCGGGTGGCGGCAAGGTTCCCAAGAGCATCATCGACGCCCAGTCGGATGCCCCGCCGCAGGTGCGCGGGGTGGACGTCGAGGAGCACCTCGGGGACCTGGCGCCGCTGGAGGCCCAGTTCACCGACGCCTCCGGCAAGCCGGTGCGCCTGCGGGACGTGCTCCCGCGGACCCGGCCGGTGCTGCTCACGCTCGTCTATTACAACTGCCCCCTGCTCTGTAACCTCGTCATCAACGAGCAGATCCGCACCATGCGGGAGCTGGGGCTGGAGCTGGGCAAGGACTACGAGGCGGTGACGGTGAGCATCGACCCGAAGGACACCCCGGCGCAGAGCCACGAGCGGCGCCGCAAGCACCTTCAGTCCATGGGCCTGCCGGAGACGGCGCCCTGGCACTTCCTCACCGGCACCGAGGAGAACATCCACCAGCTCGCGAACACCGTGGGCTTCAAGTACGCCTACGACACGGGCACCCAGCAGTACGTGCACCCGGCCGTTCTGATGGTGCTCACCCCCGAGGGGGCCATCTCCCGCTACCTCTACGGCACGTCCTTCCCCGCGAAGGACATGAAGCTGGCCCTGCTGGAAGCGGCCGGTGGCCGCGTGGGCACCAGCTTCGACCGCATCGTCCTCACCTGCTTCAAGTATGACACCGCCACCCGGCGGTACGGCTTCTACATCTTTGGATTCCTCCGGATAGGCGCGCTCATGGTCTTTGGCGCGCTCGCTACCATGCTCGCCTACTACTGGAGGCGTGAGCTGAAGAAAGGCGCAGCAGCATGAACGAGTTGCTGAACACATTCCTGTTCCTGCCGGAGCAGGCGTCGACCTTCGCGGAGCGGGTGGACCGCCTGCACTACTTCGTCGTCTCCGTGACGATGCTGAGCTCGCTCGCGGTGGGCACGGCGGCGGTCTTCTTCTTCTTCCGCTACCGCAAGCGCAAGCCGAACCAGACGACGGAGTACGTCGTCCCGTCGGTGAAGACGGAGTTCCTCTTCGTCTCGCTGCCGCTGTTCTTCTTCCTGACGTGGTTCGTCATCGGCTTCCGGGACTTCGTCTTCGTCTCCACTCCGCCCAAGGACGCCATGGACGTCTACGTCATGGGCAAGCAGTGGATGTGGAAGTTCTCCTACCCGGAGGGCCCCAACGGCGTGAACGTGCTGCACGTGCCGGCCAACCGCCCGGTGCGTCTGCTCATCACCTCGCGTGACGTGCTCCACTCCTTCTTCGTGCCGGCCTTCCGCATCAAGATGGATGCGATTCCGGGCCGCTACACGCAGACCTGGTTCGAGGCCACCAAGCCCGGCACGTACCAGATTCTGTGCACGGAGTACTGCGGCCTGTCTCACTCCAAGATGCTGGGCGAGGTGGTCGTGCTCGCGCCCGAGGAGTGGGACGCGTGGGTGAAGGAGCAGCGCAAGGGCGCGCTGCAGAACCGCCAGGACGCGCTGGCGGACCTGAGCCTCGTGCCGCACCCGGCCCGCATGGCCGAGCAGGGCCAGAAGGTGGCCGCCGAGGTGGGCTGCTTCAAGTGCCACACCGTCAATGGCGAGCCGCACATCGGGCCCACCTTCCTGGGCCTCTACGGCCGTACGGAGACGTTGGACACCGGCCGCAACATCCGCGTGGACGAGGCGTGGATCACCCAGTCGATGATGGACCCGGGTGCCCACCTCGTGGCCGGCTACCCCAACGTCATGCCCACCTACCAGGGCAAGCTGACGGGCCCCCAGACGGCGGCCATCGTCGAGTACATCAAGACCCTGCGCACTCCGGACATCCGCACCGGCGCTTCTCAAGGACCGACCTATGAGCCCATCCAGTAGCATCGCAGCCGAGCCGGGCGCCGTGCCCGCGCCGGATGAGCATCACGAGCACCACCCGAGCTACCTGGTCGACGGCACCACGGTGAAGTCGTGGCTGCTGACCCTCGACCACAAGCGCATCGGGGTGATGTACCTCATCTGGGTCCTGCTCTTCTTCCTCATCGGCGGCATCTACGCGCTGATCGTCCGCCTGGAGCTGCTGACTCCGGGGCCGACCATCATCGACGCGATGACGTACAACCGCGCCTTCACCATGCACGGCGTGGTGATGATCTTCCTGTTCATGATTCCGGCCATCCCGGGCGCCTTCGGCAACTTCATGCTGCCGCTGATGCTGGGCGCCAAGGACGTGGCCTTCCCGCGGCTGAACCTGCTCTCGCTCTACCTGCTGCTCACGGGCGCGTTCATCGCCATCTGGGGAATGATCAACGGCGGCATGGACACGGGCTGGACGTTCTACACCCCGTACAGCACGCACACGACGACGACGGTGGCGCCCATCCTCTTCGGCGCGTTCATCATCGGCTTCAGCTCCATCGCCACGGGCCTCAACTTCATCGTCACCACGCACACCATGCGCGCCCCGGGCATCACGTGGTTCAAGATGCCGCTGTTCGTGTGGGCCATGTACGCCACGGCGTGCATCCAGGTGCTGGCCACGCCGGTGCTCGGCCTGGTGCTCCTGCTGGTGGTGGGTGAGCACCTGTTCCACTTCGGCATCTTCGACCCGGCGCAGGGCGGAGATCCGGTGCTCTTCCAGCACCTGTTCTGGTTCTACTCGCACCCCGCCGTGTACATCATGGTGCTGCCGGCCTTCGGCGTGATGTCCGAGGTGGTGGCCGCCTTCAGCCGCAAGAACATCTTCGGCTACCGCGCGGTGGCGTTCTCCTCGCTGGGCATCGCCTTCGTGGGCTTCTTCGCGTGGGGCCACCACATGTTCGTGTCCGGCCAGTCCACGTTCAACGCGGGCGTGTTCGCGGTGCTGACCATGCTGGTGGGTGTGTTCACCGCCATCAAGGTCTTCAACTGGGTGGGCACCGTCTACAAGGGCGCGGTCGACTTCAAGACGCCCTTCGCCTACTTCTGCGGCTTCCTGTACTTCACCGTGTTCGGCGGCATGACGGGCGTGGCCTTCGCCACGGCGTCGCTGGACGTGCCCTGGCACGACACCTACTTCGTGGTGGCGCACTTCCACTTCATCATGGTGGGCGCGACCATCATGGCCTTCATGGCCGCCCTCCACTACTGGTTCCCGAAGATGTTCGGGAAGATGTACCACGAGGGGTGGGGCCTGGTGTCCGCGGCGCTCATCATCCTGGGCTTCAACGCGACGTTCATCCCGCAGTTCCTCCTGGGCAACGCGGGCATGCCGCGGCGCTACTACGAGTACCCGGAGCGCTTCCAGACGCTGAACGTGGCCTCCACGGCCGGCGCCTCGCTGCTGGCGTTCGGCTTCCTCATCAGCGCCATCTACCTGACGTACGCGCTGGTGTACGGCCGCCGCGCCGCCTCCAACCCGTGGCGCAGCCGCGGCTACGAGTGGATGACGGAGTCTCCGCCTCCCACGCACAACTTCGTGGGTCCGCAGCCCACGTACTCCGAGGAGCCCCACTTCTACGTGGAGCCCCAGAAGGCCGAGGTGCCCGATGCAGTCTAGTACCGCCACCGCCGGCGTGGCCGGCGTGCCCCACCGGCCCCAGGTGGCCGCGCACTTCGCCTCGCTCGAGGTGCAGAACCACGCGGCCCGGCTCGGCATGTGGCTGTTCCTGGCCACGGAAATCCTGCTGTTCGCCGGCCTGTTCGTCATCTACGCCAACTACCGCTTCCTCTTCCCGGAGGCGTTCGCGCTGGCCAGCCGTGAGCTGAACCTCAACCTGGGCACCTTCAACACCCTGCTGCTCATCACCTCCTCGTTCACCGCCGCCATGGCGGTGCACTACGCCAAGGAGGCGAAGAACAAGCAGGTGGTGGTGATGTTCGTGCTCACCATCCTCATGGCCATGGGCTTCCTCGTGGTGAAGTACTTCGAGTACGCCCACAAGTTCCACGAGCACCAGCTCCCCGGCCCCTACTACGCCTTCCCGGGCCTCACCCTGCCGGGCGCGTCCGCCTACTTCACCATCTACTTCCTCTCCACGGGCCTGCATGCCTTCCACGTCATCGTGGGCATGATCGTGCTGGGGTGGGTGACCCTCAAGGCGATGAGGAACGAGTTCAGCGCCTACAACTACACGGCGGTCGAGCTGGGCAGCATGTACTGGCACCTGGTGGACCTGGTGTGGATCTTCCTCTTCCCCATGCTGTACCTCATCTAAGGGAGCGCCCTTCTCATGTCCGCCATGGCCAACGAGTCGTTCAAGGAAGACCGTGAGATGCGCCAGGAGCACCACTCCGGACCCGGCAAGTACGTCGCGGTCTGGGCGGCCCTGATGGTGCTCACCCTCGTCACGGTGTTCACCGGACGCATGCACATCCCCACGGGCGCGCTGGCGCTCGCGCTGGTGATCGCCTCCGTGAAGGGCGCCCTCGTGGCGCTGTTCTTCATGCACCTGGCCGAGCACCAGGGCGCCAGCCGGCTGGTGTTCGCCACGTCCATGCTGTTCGTGGTGCTGATGCTGCTCTTCACCCTCTTCGACATCGGCACCCGCTTCCGCCCCGCCCTGCCCTCCTACTCCACGCCCGAGGAGTGGCCCGTGCAGACCCGCGGCCAGTCCGGCCGCTACGGCGGGGAGCTGAAGGCCCCGGGTACCAACCCGAAGTAGGCACGTCTCCGGGATGGACTCCACGCGGCGCCGCGGCTCACTGCCCGGCGCCGCGTTCCATTTGCGGGCCCCGTGTGCAACATCCCCACTCCAGCCCCGTCTCAGTGGGAGAGGGAGTTGACGCATGCACCTGGTTGCCGCCTCCGAAGAACAGATGGTCCAGCGCGACGCGCTCACCTACTCCGAGTGGGGCAAGTTCCTCTCCCTCGAGGAGTACGCCGCCCGGGAGAAACGGCTGCGCGCCCACCCGTGGTCCCGCTCGGCCATGCGCACCTGGTTGCTGTGCGGCGAGGACGGCGCAGTGCTCGCCTCCTGCGAGACGTTCCGCACCCCCAGCTTCCTGCGCATCCCGGGGGGCTCGCTCGTCCCGGGCGACAGCTTCGCCATCGCCAGCGTCTTCACCGAGGAGCGGCTGCGCGGCCAAGGGTACGCCACCCGCCTGATGGACCTGCTCGCCGCCGAGCTGGAGCGCCAGCCTCGCGCCCACGCCGCCCTGCTCTTCTCCGACGTGGGCCCCCGCCTCTACGCGCGCTCGGGCTACCAGGAGCTGCCCGCCTGGGACTGGCACCTGTCCCCCACCCCGGGAGACCCCGCCGGGCCCGTGGACTCGCTCCTGCGCGAGGACGAGCTCGCCACGGCCCTCGCCCACCTGCGCCACCCCGAGGTGCCCTTCTTCTTCTGGCCCACCCCGGCCCAGCTCGACTGGCACCTGGAGCGCGGCCGCATCTACGCCGGGCACCTCGGCTGCTCCCGCCCCACCTCCGCCGGTGCCAGGGCCGGGACGTCCACCATCCTCTGGGGACTCGTGGGCCGGAGCCCGGAGTTGACGGTGCTGATGCTCGATGCGCGCTCCGCCTCGGAGACCTGGGCCCTCCTGGAGGCCGCCCGGCACGAGGCCTCCCGCTGCGGCCTCTCCCGCGTGGTCCTGTGGGAGGAGCCCTCCCATGCCACCTTCCTCGAGCTCCTCAAGGGCGGCGGCATCACCCGGGTGGCCCGCAACGGCTCGCTGCCCATGGTGCGGCCCCTCCGCCCCGGCCTGCCCCCCATCACCCCTCTCCTCCCGGCCCCCCGTGGGCTCTGGGTGTGAGGAACCGCTAGGATGCGGCCATGGCCGAACGCACCCGCATCATCGAGGGCACGTGGAACTGCACCTCCTGCGATGCCCGGAACATCCTCGCGAGGCACCGCAGCTGCCCCAGCTGCAACAACCCGCGCGAGGAGACGGGCCAGGAGTCCGAGTTCGACTTCGGTGAGGCGGATGCCACCACCGGCAAGTCCCTCGGCGAGGGCGTCACCGACGAGAAGGCCCTCTCCGCCGCCCAGGCCGGGGCCGACTGGTTCTGCGACTACTGCTCCGCCTCCAACCGCGGCGACTCCCCCATCTGCCGCAACTGCCGCGCCGAGCGCTCCTCCACCTCGCGCGCCCTCGCCGAGGAGCCCGAGGAGCCCATCGAGGCCCCCCGTCCCCGCCGCTCGGCCCCCGTGCCCCCTCCGGCTACCCAGGGCTCCGGGCGCAAGTGGCTCTACGTGGGGCTCGGCCTCCTCACCGTGTTCGGCTCGTGCATGTACTGGGGCTCGCGCACCCACGGCGTCACCGGCCAGGTCACCACCACCGAGTGGACGCGCACCATCCACCGGGAGACCTTCCAGCGAGTGTCCCGCGAGGGCTGGCGCAGTGATTTGAGCGTCCGCTCGTCCCGCATGCCGGTGAATGGCACGGGCGAGGTGGCCGGCGTGGAGAACATCCGCGCCTGCTTCCCCCGCCAGCGCGGCACCCGCCAGGTGGCCGATGGCACCGAGCGCGTGTGCTCCACCAAGACGCGCCGAGAGCAGTGCGGCACCACGGAGAAGTGCACCCGCAAGAAGATGGGCAACGGCTACATGAAGGAGACGTGCCGGGACGAGCCCAAGTACTGCAGCAAGTCCTACCAGGACTGCGACACGCGCACGCGCTACCGCTCCGAGCCCGTCTACGACGTGAGCTGCACCTACGACACCTACGTCTGGCAGCCGGTGGACAAGAAGGTGGAGTCCGGCCACGACTGCGCCCCCCGCTGGCCCGCGCTCGAGCCCGGCCCCCTGGACCGGCTGCGCCGCGAGGAGAAGTACGCCGTGCGCATCGGCTACGAGGACGGCGACACCCAGGAGCACGTGCACGAGCCCAAGAGCGAGGCCGAGTTCCTCACCTGGAAGAAGGGCCAGTCCGTCCCCCTCGAGGTGAACAACTTCGGCTCGGCGGAGATCGTCGCCGGCGATGCCGTGCGCTGAGCCCCTCCCATGCCCATGGAATGCACCCGCTGTGGCGCCTGCTGCGTGGCGCCCGACATCGCCGCCCTCGACAAGCCCCTGGGCATGCGCTGCCCCCACCTCACCGCCGACAACCTCTGCTCCGTCTATGACCGGCGCCCCGACGTCTGCCGCGCCTACCAGGCCGACGAGGTCTGCCGCCTCATCGACGCCCCCACCCTCGAGGAGCGCGTGGGCAAGTACCTCGCCCTCTTCGAGCTGACCGAGGAAGCCCAAGCCCTGCGCGCGCGCGGCTGTTCCTCCATGCGCGAGGCCCGCCGCGGGTGATATCCCCCCGCTCGTGTCCTTCCAACCCACCGAGCCCTTCGCCCCCGCGCGCGGCCTCGCCTCGCCCCACGCGCAGACCATC
Source organism: Archangium sp. (assembly GCF_057119385.1). NCBI lineage: Bacteria > Pseudomonadati > Myxococcota > Myxococcia > Myxococcales > Archangiaceae > Archangium > Archangium sp. The sequence goes on from NZ_DBNGVP010000188.1 coordinate 55,875, forward strand.
TTCGCCACGCTCGCGCGCCCCACCCACGCCCCGCCCCTGAAGCGCGAGCGCTGGGAGCTGCCCGACGGAGACTTCGTCGACCTCGACTCCTTCGACGGCCCCCAGGGCGCTCCCCATGTGGTGACCCTCCACGGCCTCGAGGGCTCCTCGCGCTCCGGCTACATCGCCGCCATCCTCCGCGGCGCCGCCGAGCGCGGCTGGGGCGCCACCGCCATCAACTTCCGCTCCTGCAGCGGCGAGCCCAACCGCCTCGCCCGCTCCTACCACTCGGGCGACATCGGCGACGCGCTCTCCGTCATCAAGCACCTGCGCGCCCGCCTCACCGGCCCGCTCTTCGCCGCGGGCTTCTCCCTGGGCGCCAACGTGCTGCTGCGCCTCATGGAGGAGACAGGGGACAACTCCCTCGTGGACGCCGCCGCCGCCGTGAGCGCCCCCTTCGACCTGGGCGTCTGCGCCGACACGCTCGACGGGCCCGGCCCCTTCCAGCGCCTCTACCGCGCGCGCTTCCTGCGCACCCTCAAGAGCAAGGCGCGCGAGAAGCTCCGCCGTTTCCCCGGTGTCTTCGACGGCGCCGCCATGGAGCGCGCCAGCACCATCCGCGGCTTCGACGACGCCGTCACCGCCCCGCTCCACGGCTTCCGCGACGCCACCCACTACTACGCCGAGGCCTCCTCGGGGCCGCGCCTGCACGCCATCCGCCGCCCCACCCTGCTGCTGAGCGCCAAGGATGACCCGATGATCCCCGCCTCCACCCACCCCCAGGACGTGGCGGCCCATCCCGCGCTGCACGCCGTCGTCACCGAGCGCGGTGGCCACGTGGGCTTCGTCGCCGGCAGTCCCTTCTCGCCGTCCTACTGGGGCGAGGCCCAGGTGCTGGCCTTCTTCTCCGCCCGCAATGCGAACACCCGGCCGGTGTGACCCGGCCGGGCTTCCACACAGGGCGACCCCTCGCCCTCCCCACCCACCTACCCCGCGACGGGCGGTCCATCCGCCCCCAACCCCCGCACCACCGCCCCGTCGCGAGGCCCCCCACGGTACCGCCCAACCCACCCCATCCAACCCCATCCAGCAGCACCGCCCCGTCCTGCGCATGGAGGCATGAGCACATGCCGTGCCGACGCCCCCGTCCGGACGCGCACCTCGTGATTCCAGGGGGTTGGAGAACCGTCCCGTGCATGGGACGGCGAAGGGGAGTCCGGGGACCGGAAAAAACTCCGTGGAGAGGGAAAAACCTTTCCCAACCGCACTACAACTCCACCATGAGCCTTCCCCCCTGCGGCCTCTACCGCACCCGCCGCGCGCTCGGCACGCACATCCCCGCCGGGCGGCTCGTCTACTTCCACAACCACGGCGACCCGGGCCCCGGCCTCTACCTGCCCAGCGGCTGGGCAGCCAACCGGGCTCGCTGGCACGCGCGGGGTACGACGCTGCCGGACGCCTCGTGGGCCGAGCACCTCGAGCCCCTACCTCCCGAGGGCCTCTACCGTGTCCTCGCGGCATTCCACTGCTGTCCCCAGCGCTGCCGCACCTTCGAGCCGGACCAGCTCGTCCAGCTCGGCTACACCGGCGAGGCCCACCCCCTGCTCTTCCTGCCCGAGTGGACCGAGCAGGGCCTCGGCCTTCCCTCCACCGGCACCCGCGTGGAGCGCGAGGTCCTGGAGCGGCTCGCCCCGCTGAAGGTGGCCCACAGTGAGTCCGCCCCGGCCGCGGGAGACGGCCTCCTGCACTGACACCGGCACTCCCGGTGGCGCCTCTTCCACACGGAAAGTGACCGCCGCCCGGCACGCGGGGTCCTACCGGTTCGAGGAGGAAACCCCTTGCGTCTTCCCGTCGCAGCAGCGCTGCTCACCCTCGTGGCGTGCTCCCGCACCACCGAGGGACCTACCCCGTCCGTTTCCGGAGCCACCAACCCCCGACAGCCCGGCCTCCAGCCCGCCCGCGTCTGCAACGCGCAGGGCGGCACCGCCGGGTGGCGGGTGTCGCTGGCCGGCAGCGGCTTCGCCCCCATGCCCCAGGACGTGCTCACCGACTCGCCCCGCGTGGGCCTGCCCGAGGTGACGCTCCGGGGCGCCTCCACCGCCACGCTCCCCCGCGAGCGCGTCTTCTTCGTCAGCGCCAGCCAGCTCGACGTGGACGTGCCCACCCGTGACACCTCGCCCGCCCAGGAGCTGGCGCCCGGCAACTACTCGGTGGAGGTGAAGAACCCGAGCGGCACCACCGGCCAGCTCGCCGACGCCCTGCTCGTGGTGCCCCCGCCCACGCTCACCAGCGCCACCGCGCCGGAGGGCTTCACCCAGACGGCCCCCTCCCCGGTGGAGCTCGTGGGCACGGGCTTCCGCGCGGACGAGGCCCCCACCGTGGTCATCCGCGGCGCCGGCCTCCCCGAGGTGACGCTCACGGACGTCACCGTGGTGTCCACCACGCGGGTGACGGCGAACGTGCCGCCCAACACCCCCGCGGGCACCTACGACGTGGTGCTCACCAACCCCGAGGGCTGTGCCTTCACCCTGCCCCAGGGGCTCGTCGTCAGCTTCGTGCGCCTGGGCACGCTCACCCTCGACCCGCGCTTCGGCTGGCGGCGGCAGAACCAGTCCATCACGATCTTCAACACGCCCTCCCGCGCCGAGGACCAGACCTTCTCCGGTGGCCTGCCGGAGATCGTCCTCTTCGCGCCGCTGAAGACGGACCCCACGAAGCCGGTGGAGATTCCCCTGCGGCGCGCGGCCTTCGTCAACGGCAACACCGTCACCGCCGTGGTGCCCACCTGCTCGGGCAACGCGGCGCTGCCCCTCACCGACCCCGAGTGCCCCAACGGCATCGTCCCCGGTGGCCCCTACGCGGTGCGCGTGAAGGACCCCAGCGGCGCCGCCGGCTCGGTGACGGCGGAGAACGGCTTCACCGTGCTGGAGGACCCGGCGCCCTCCATCACCTCCATCGCGCCGAGCGCCATCACCACCAACGGCCTGACCGAGCCCACCAACCCGCTGGTGGTGACGGGCAGCAACTTCGGCGCCAACGCCAAGGTGCAGCTGCTCCTCAAGCCCATCGGCAGCCAGAACATCCGCGCGTGCGACCTCACCGCCACCGGCACGCCGGGCACCACCGAGTTGCGCGCGCTCGTCACCAACGTGGCCGCGGACAAGTGCGTCGAGTACACCCCCACCGGCACCCAGGTGGCCGCCACCGGAGGCTTCGCCCTCAGCGAGGGCCTCTACGTGGTGCGCGTGCAGAACACCAACAACCCGGCCTACGCCAACTACTCGGGCCTCATCGTCACCAACCCCGCCGCCAACCCCACGAACGCGGGCACCAAGGTCGCCCCCCTCACCACGAAGCTCACCGGAGCGCGGGCCAACTTCCCCCTCGTGGTCGCCACGGATGACCTCGGCCAGCCGTACCTGTACGCGCTGGGCGGCACCAACGGCACCACCGCCCTCGCCTCCGTCGAGGTGGCCCCCGTCACGCTCTTCGGCGAGCTCGGCGGCCAGTGCACCGGGAGCACCTGCACCTTCCTCACCCTCGAGCGCTCGCCGCTGGGCGCGGGCGCGTCCCCCGTCGCCCGGCGCGGCCACACCGCCGTCGTGCGCACCGTCCCCGGGGATACCTCCTATGTCTTCGTCCTCGGCGGCATCCGCGCCGATGGCACGGCGATGACCACCGTGGAGCGCGCCCAGGTCCTCAAGGTGGCGGACGCGCCCGCGCTCCAGCCGCCCACCGTGGACGCACCCGGCAGCCTCCCCGCGGGCACCTTCTACTACCGCGTGTCGGCGATCCTCTCCCCCACCGACCCCAAGAACCCGGGTGGAGAGACGCTGCCCTCGGACGAGTACCCGGTGACGGTGGGGGCCGCGGGCGGAGGCTCCACCACCCTCACCTGGCCCTGCCTCCCCAACGCCACGGGCTACCGCATCTACCGCACCGTGGGCGCCAACGCGGCCTCGGGCAGCGAGCTGCTGCTCGAGCAGGTGCCCGCCTCGGACTGCACGGGCGCGACCCCGCCCCCCGTGAGCTACACCGACACCGGCACGACGACGCCCGCGGGCGATGCGCCCCTGCCGCCCGGAGCCCTCGGCAAGTGGGCCGGCGCGGGCACCCTGCTCCAGGAGCGCGGCAACGCCGCCGCCCGGCTCGTGGATGACACCGTGTACGTGACCGGCGGCTTCTGCTCCACCGTGGGCACCGGCTGCGCCAGCGCGGGCACGAGCCTGGCGAGCGTCGAGCGCGCCACCTTCACCGCCAACACCGCGGACCTGGGCACCTTCTCGGCCGCGGGCACCCTCACCCGGGCGCGTCAGCGGCACTCGCTCGCCGTGGCCAACGCCGTCACCGCCCCCAATGCCTTCACCCCCGCCACGCCGGACAACAGCCAGGACGCCTGGCTCCTCGTGGTGGGCGGCGACGCGGGAGGCGCTCCGCTCACGGGCACCGGCATCATCGAGACGGCCCAGGTGAAGAGCTCCGCGGGGCCCACCGCCGCGCCCGCCTTCACCCAGGCGCCCTACAACACCGCCAGCACACATGGTGGCTGGGCCGAGATCGCCTCCAACTACCTCTTCCAGGCCGGCGGCACGGGCGGCGCGGGCTTCGCCTTCCGCTCCAACCTCGTCTGCGGCGGCACGACGAGGGATCCCGCCAGGTGCACGGCGCCCACCAGCTTCGACGGCACCCTCGGCGCCACCTCGGTGGCGTACCTGAGTGGCGGCCCCCGCTACCTCTCCGGCAACGTCCTCTTCCGCGCCTTCGTCTACGCCGCGGGCGGCTTCCCCAATGACGCGGGCGGCACGCCCACCGACACCGTCGAGCGCCTCATCTACTAGGCACCCGGGAGCGCACCACCATGAACGCCCTTCCTCTCCTCACCCTCCTGGCGCTCGCCCCGACGGCCGCGCCCGCCCAGACGCCCGCCCCGCAGGAGACCGCCCCCGCCGCGGCCTCCCCGGAGCCCGGAGGCCGCATCCTCCTGGCCCCCAAGCTGGGCTTCTTCAAGACGACCACCCCGCTCAACGGCGCCTTCTTCCTCGGCGCCGAGGCGGGCTACCTCACCCCGCTGCTCGACAACCGCCTGGCCATCGTCGCCGAGTTCAATTTCCACCAGCCCGACGTGCGCGGCACGCTCAGCGATCCGCAGCTGCCGGGGGACGCGCCCTACACGCTCACCGAGCGCGAGATGGCCATCCTGCTGTCGGCCGTCTACCGCTTCGAGGGCACCCTCACCCCGTACGTGGGCGCCGGCCCCGGCCTCTACCTGCACCGCGCCCAGGCCGAGGCCTTCGGCAGCACGTACACCGAGACCGAGGGCACCCTGGGCTTCCAGCTCCTCGGCGGCCTCGAGTACAAGCTGGGCCCCGGCGGCGCCTTCGCCGAGGTCCACTACCACTTCACCCGCGTGGGCTTCCTCACCACCGGTGACGTCAACATCGGCGGCTTCCTCGCCGCGGGCGTGGGCTACCGGCTGCACCTCTGAGCCCATGAGCTGAGCCCATGAGCTGAGCCCGTGGAACGCGGGAGGGCCCCACGCACCGGGGCCCTCCGGCCACGCCGTCCCCTGGGAGGCCGCTCAGGCCTCGCCCGTGGGCGGCCGCAGCATCCGCAGCAGGTGCTGGGCGAGCAAGTCTCGCGTGGCCCGCTGCAGCTCGCTGAGCAGCAGGTGGAGGCCCTCGGCCGAGCCGTCCCGCACGTCGCGCACCCGCTCCTCGCTGCCGTCGAAGACGCGCAGGCGCCCGGGCACCAGGGTGATGAGCGGCTGACGCGGGTGGCGCCGCTTGAGCAGTCCCAGCAGCAGGGGCTGGTCCTCGTCCGGCCGCCGCGCGTCCACCACCACCAGGGCCGGCTCCTCCTCGGCGATGCAGTCCAGGGCCTCATCCGCGTCCGACATGGCGGCGACGGACAGGCCCGGCTCCGCCAGGAGGCGCGAGAGCAGCTCTCGGGAAGGACGGTGCGGGCTGAGGATGACGATGCGGCGCATGGCGTTGGGAGAAGGGTAGCGCCCGGGAACGCCCGACGCAGGTGAAGAGAGGCCCGAGCCCTCGCTCCCCCGGCAGCACCCCACCTCGGACGGTGGGTCCGGGTGCGACCTCCACGGTCATCCTGAATTCCGCCGGGAATGTTCATTTTCCAACATTGTTCCGCCTCCCTGCCTGGAAAGCCCCTGGAAGTCTCCTCTGCGAGCATGCTGCGGACCGTGAGTGAGCCGACCTCGAAAGTCATGCTCTGGCGTTGGCGCGGAGATCGGGTTACTCCCGGCTGTTCCCCCGTTCCCGACCTGATGGCCACCGAGCTCCATTTCGACTGCGGCACCCTGGTGGCGCCCACGCTGCCGGAAGACGACACCCTGAGGGCCGTCTTCCAGCGGGACACGCGCACCGGCGTGTACCGGGCGGCGGCGCGGCACTACCGGGAGGTGGTGCTGAGGCTGCGCGAGCGGGGCCTGCCCTACGAAGACCGGGCGAAGCGCTTCGAGCCGTTGGAGGTGGGGCTGGCCACGCCCATCGAGCCCTTCCCGTACCAGAAGGCGGCGCTGGAGGCCTGGAGCGCCGCGGGTGGACGGGGGCTGGTGGAGCTGCCCACGGGCGCGGGCAAGACACTGCTGGCGGTGCTGGCCATCGCCCGGGTGAAGCGGCCGACCCTGGTGGTCGTCCCCACGTTGGACCTGATGACGCAGTGGCAGGGCGTGCTGTCCAAGCACCTGGGCCTGCCGGTGGGGATGCTGGGCGGCGGGGTGAGTGACCGGCAGCCGCTGACGGTGACGACGTACGACTCGGCGGCGATGCAGACGGAGTTCCACGGCAACCGCTTCGGCTTCCTCATCTGCGACGAGTGCCACCACCTGCCGGCGCCCAGCTACCGCTTCATCGCCGAGGGCTCGCTGGCGCCGTACCGGCTGGGCCTCACCGCCACGCTGGAGCGCACCGACGGCGGCGAGCGCGTGTGCGCGGAGCTGCTCGGGCCGCTGGTGCACCGCACGGACATCCGCGAGCTGCAGGGCCGCTACCTCGCCCCGTACGAGGTGCGCCGGGTGGAGGTGCCGCTCACGCCCGAGGAGCAGGCGCGGCATGACGAGGCGCGTGCGCGCTACCTCGGCTTCATCCGCCAGCGGGGCATCCGCTTCGACGTGCCGGAGGGCTGGGCGCGCTTCCTCGCGGAGAGCCAGCGCACGGAGGAAGGACGCGCGGCCTACCGGGGGTACCGGGAGCAGCGCCGCATCGCCCTCACCTCGAGCGCCAAGCAGGACGTGCTGTGGCGGATTCTGCTGGAGCACCGCGAGGACCGCGTCATCGTCTTCACCGACGACAACGAGACGGTGTACACGCTGGCGCGGCGGCTGCTGCTGCCCGCGCTGACGCACCACACGCCGGTGCCCGAGCGCAAGGCGCTGCTGGCCGCCTTCGCCAGTGGAGAGCTGCCGGTGCTGCTCACCTCGCGGGTGCTCAACGAGGGCGTGGACGTGCCGGAGGCGCGGGTGGGCGTGGTGCTCAGCGGCAGTGGCAGCGTGCGCGAGCACGTGCAGCGGCTGGGGCGAATCCTCCGCCAGCGCCCGGGCAAGCGCGCGCTGCTGTACGAGGTGTGCTCGGCGCAGACGGCCGAGGCCTCCATCAGCGAGCGGCGGCGCCAGCACCGGGCCTACCAGGAAGAGGAGGGCGAGGCGTGCTGACGCGCGAGCTGCTCCTCTTCCGCGTGCGCGACGGGAAGCTGCGCCCCTCCTTCGTGAAGCGGGAGGACCTGGCGCTGCGGACCCTGGCCACGGAGCTCATCGCCGAGGTGGCGGCGGGCGCCGGGCGCTCGCGGGACGACCTCGAGGAGACGCTCGCGCTGCGGGCCGGCGCGCACTCGCGGCCCAAGGTGGCGCGGGGGCTGGTGAAGCTGCTGGTGGACCGGATGCTCTTCGACGAGCCCTCCGAGGGCATCTCCGAGGCGCGCGCCACGGCCTTCCGCGAGGCGGCCCGGGTGCTGCGCTCGCTGCCCGCGGACGCGACGGTGGAGGCCTACGAGGCCCGGCTGTCCGAGTCCTTCCCGCGCCCGCTGCCCGAGTTGCGCGAGGCCCTCTACGCGGACCTTCCCGGTCATCGCCGGCTCCAGGGCTGGGAGGCGCTGACGTCCGCGGAGCTGTTGGATCGCTACAACCTGGCGCTGGCGCAGGGCCCCCTCTTCGAGGCGCGGCGGCTGACGCTGCGGGCGAAGGCCCCGGAGCTGCTGCGGGTGCGCAAGGTGCTGCGCTGGTTGAAGTTCTGCCGGCTGGTGGCCGAGGTGCGGCGCGAGGACGAGGACTGGGTGCTGGAGGTGGAGGGCCCCGGGGCCATGCTCGCGCTGCAGAAGAAGTACGGGCTGCAGCTGGCCAGCTTCCTCTCCGTGGTGCCGGTGCTGGAGCGCTGGCAGCTCACCGCCGCCCTGGAGAGCCCCCGGCGGCGGGTGACGCTGGTGCTGGACGACAAGGATCCCCTCGTCTCACCGCACGGCTCCGCCCTGGGCCACATCCCGCCCGAGGTGGCCACCCTGGCCGAGGGCTTCGACGACGCGGACTGGGAGCTGGACCTGCTGCCCCTGCCGCGCCACATGGGGGCGGCCGGGTTGTGCGTGCCGGATCTCACGTTCCGTCACAGACAGACGGGCCGCGAGGTGGCGCTGGAGCTCTTCCACGCATGGCATGCGGGCCCGTTGTCGAGGAGAATGGAGGAGCTGCGCTCGCGTCCGGATGCGGGACTGCTGCTGGGGGTGGATCGGGCGCTGGCGAAGGATGCCCAGGCACGCGCGCTGTTGGAGGCTCACCCGCAGGTGGTGCTCTTCCATGGATTTCCATCGGCGAAGCGGCTGCGCGCGAGGCTCTCACCGTGAGACAGGCACCCTCCCTACCCGTTCTTCTGCCCCAGGTGCGCGGCCACGAGGCTCAGCACCCGGAGCGAGTTGCGATCCAACTGGCGGGCGCGCCGCAGCAGGCGGCGCAGCTCCGCGGGCTCACTCACCTCGGGAGAAGGAGCCGGTGGCGTCCAGGGCAGGGGATTCTCGGTGGTGAGGCCCAGGGCCTCGTCCGCGGACAGGGAGAGCACGGCGCACAGCTTGCGGAAGGTGGGAACGCTCGGAAGCATGTTGCCTCGCTCCAGCCGCCCGTACACCTCCGTGGCGATGCCTATGCGCTCCGCCACGTCTTCCTGTGTGAGGTTGAGGCGCTGCCGGGCTGCGCGCGCGCTCTCTCCCAACCTGGTTGCGAGCTTTTTTGCCATTGTCCCGGGACCCGAGTGGTTCACCGGTGGCAATATGACTCGGGAGGTTGGTTTCCCAGGACGACTGGGGTAGTATCTCCATCCGAGGACCCGTCACGTTACATACCGGATCCTGGAGGTCCCGGATGACCGCGGACACCCTGCCCTCCTACCTCTTCGTGGACGAGGATCCGCTGCAGCTCTCCGCGCTGCGCCGGCTCCTGCGGGACATGCCGGGCACCAAGCGCATGGCGACCAGCGGGGAAGAGGCGCTGCGGATGGCGGAGGAGGAAGCGCCCACGGTCGTCATCGCCGCGTACATCCTCCCGGGCATGGACGGGCTGACCCTGTTGGCCGCCCTGCGGGCGCGCACGCCCCACCTGCTCTGCGGCCTGCATACCACCCAGCTGCCCTCGCGGGACATCATCCCGCCCCACGTCACCGTGCTGCTCAAGCCCTGCCCTCCAGAGCGGCTGCGTGCCTTCCTGATGTCCGGCACGGCCGCCCCGAAGTAGGCCCGGAAGCGAGCCCGGGCGGGTACGTCACGAGCCCTTCTGCGCGTCCATCTTCTTGCGCAGGCTGAGCGGACGCATGTCCGTCCACACCTGCTTGATGTGCTCGAGGCACTCGGCCTTGGTGCCCGACTTGCCGGCGTCCTTCCAGCCGGGGGCGTTCTCCCGGTCCGCGGGCCAGATGGAGTACTGCTCCTCGTGGTTGACCACGACCTTGTACTGCTGGGTGTCCTCGGTGTCGCTCATGGCCGCAATTTCACCCGGCGGCCCCCAGGGGGTCAATGTGGGTCTGAGCAGCCGGGAGGGGGACCCCCCCGCCAACCTCACAGGTTGGGCCGGGAGCGCGGAGGGCGCCAAAAACCTGGGACCTGTCAGGTCGGAAACGGCGACATGACCACGATGCACCTGCCAGGTCCTGTCCAGGCCTCACCGGACCCCGCGAGCGAGCGCCCGGGCGTACTCCAGTGACATCCGCGTGAAGCGCGCCCCGGCGAGCCCGCTCACGTACTGGCGGACCATGGCCCGCGTGGCGCCCACGTAGAAGAGCGCACGGCGCGTGCGCTCCAGCTCGCGCTCCGTGCGGCCCGGCTTCGTCTCCATCCACGACATGTCGTCCAGGGCGTCCACGCCGCAGAAGAACACCACCGGGCTCTCGTGCCCCTTGCACGAGAAGGCCGTCGTCACCCGGAGGTAGTCCACCCGCCCCACGCTGAAGCCGGACACGTCCTGGCCGCTGCGCCCACCGAAGGCCACCGCCTTCAGGCCCTCGCGCTCCAACGCCTCGGCGAGCCGCGCGGGCCGCACCGGCGCCACCACCAGCACGTCCGAGGGCTGTACCCCCTCCTCCCGGCTCAGCCGCTTCACCTCGCGCACCAGCCACGCCTCCTCCGCCTGCGCCGAGTCGAAGGCCTTCACCACCGGCGCCACGCCCTCGCGCTCGGTGGCCCGCAGCCGGTACAGCCCGTCCACGCCCGGCACCGGCTCCTCCAGCAGGCCCTGCTCGCGCAGCTCGTGGGCGCGCATGAACTCGCGCATGCCGGGGTTGGCCACCCGGTGCAGCCCGAGCGGATCCAACACCACGTTGAACGCCAGCTCGGACACCTGGCGCGTGGAGCGGAAGGTCTCGTGCAGCACGCGCACCCGGCCGGTGAAGTCGAGGTCCGGCAGTTCCTTGCGCAGGGCCTCCACGGAGCTGTTGCCGTACACGTTCTGCGAGTCGTCCGCGAAGAGCAGGAAGGCCTTGAGCGGAGGCCCCTCGCCGCGTGAGAGCGGACGGGCCAGCGAATACAGGTGCGCGAGCTCCGGGGCGCTCAGGTCCTGCGCCTCGTCCACGAAGACGGCGTCGAAGCTCTCCGGCGCGAAGGAGCCCGTGCCCGTCACGTGCATGAGCGTCACCCGCTGTGTCATCAACTGCGCGCGCTTGCCGAGCCGCTGCCGCATCGCCGCCACCAACAGCTTCGAGAGCAGCGGCGTCAGCGCCTTGTTGAAGAAGGACACCAGCACCCGCGCGTCCGGGTGCTCGGCGAGGTAGCGCGCCACCCACTGCGCCAGCACGTACGTCTTCCCGCTGCCCGCCACCCCGCGCACCAGGTGGTGCCCGTCGTCGAAGCGGCGCTCGAAGAGGGCCACCTGCTCCTGCGTGAAGAGCGGCCCCATGCCCCGCAGCGAATCAATCTCCTGTCCCAGCCCCTCGGGCCGCTTCGCCGCCTGCGCGCGCACACCCGGCATCACCAGCAGCGGCTGCAGCGAGAGACGGGGCTCCAGGCTGGGGGCCACGGGCGTCAGCAGCTCCAGCAGTTGCGAGGGGATGGCGGCCTCGGACTCGGCGCGAGAGGAGAGGACGAAGAGGTACTCGCGGGCGCGGCTCGCGGCCACGTTGAGCATGGGGGTGAGCTCACTGGGCGGGAAGGGGCGCCCGGCGGCCACGGTGTCCACCACCACGACGTCGTACTCGGTGCCCTGCTGCCGGTGGATGGTGGAGGCCTGGAAGCGCGACTCGCTCCACCCCTTCTGCTGCGCCAGCGCCCGCAGCAGCGCCGCCTGCGCCCGGTACGGCGTCACCGCCAGCACCTTCAGTCCCGCCTTCAACGCGGGCGCGGCCAGGGCCACCAGCAGCTCCGCCGAGAAGGGCCGCCGGTAGCCCCGCCCCGACTCGCCTCGCTCGTGGCAGACGCGCCGCGCGTCCCGGGTGGCCTCGTCCAGCACCACCCAGCACGCCCGCGCCGCCGGGTACACGTCCACCGTCTTCGGCTGCCGGGTGCGCGGGCCCTCGCCGTCCTCCAGCATCCCCGCGTAGCTGAAGTGGCTCACCACGGAGCCGATTTGAGGGTGCATGCGGTGCTGCGTCCGCAACAGCAGCACGTGCGAGGACTCCACCGCCGCCTTCGCGTCCTCCAGGTGCGACAACGGCGAGCCGCGCATCCACGTCTGCACCGGCCGCTCCACGCCCTCCAGCGCGCGGCTCACCGGGCCGATCTGCTTCGGGTCTCCGCCCAGCAGCACCTTGCGCGCCATCGGCGCCAGCAGGCCCACGGCGGCGCGCGACACCATGCCCGCCTCGTCCACCACCAGCCGGTCGAAACGCTCGGCGCCCTCCAGCTCGGAGACGAGCCGCAGCGCCCGGTGCACGGTGAGCACCATGAGCGTGGCGTGCCCCTCCCGGGCGACGAAGAGCGTCTCGTCCGTGATGCCATCGCGCACCTTGCGCAGCTCCGCCTTCACCGTGGCCAGCCGCGAGGGAGGCGCCCCCTCGAGGTACTCGCGGCGCACGCGCTCCTCCATGTACTCGACGCGCGCCGCCTGCTTCTGGTAGCGCGCGTCCTGGAGGACGGCGGGAAAGGCGTTCGTCAGCTCCGGGCCCACGCCGATGCCGCCCCGGAAGATGCGGCACGTGGTGTCCGGCGCGTGCAGGGCCCCGGCCTTGGACAACATGCGGGCCACGCGCAGCGCGAGCGTGTCCGCGGCCCGGTTGGTGGGCGCCACCGCGAGGATGCGCTCCTTGGGGTTGCGTTGGATGGCCTGCGCGAGCAGCCGCGCCACCGTCTCCGTCTTGCCCGTGCCCGGTGGCCCCCAGAGCAGCGCCCACGGCTTCTCCCAGAGGTCCTCGGGCCCGGGCGAGGGGCCGACGCCGTCATCGGGGATGATGCCGCGCACCCGGTCCAGCGCCTCGCGCACCCGGGGCCCGCGCGAGTCGTAGGCCCGCGAGGCCGCCAGCAGCGCCTCGGAGAAGTCATAGGGCTGGAAGGCCCAGCGCTCGGCGGAGAGGACCTCGGGCGGGATGTGGCTCAGCGAGCGCGTGGAGAGGAAGACGCGCCCGTTCGTGGGGTCCACGTGGACGATCTCCCCGATGAACTTCCGCTCGTCCGGGAGGAAGCCGATGAGCTGTCCCCCACCCCAGCTCGGGTCCGCCGCGGGCCGGGGGGTGAGGCCGAGCATCGACTCGTCCTCCAGCCGCACGTCCTCGGCGCCCTTGAGCATCACCCAGCGGTACAGGGCGCGCTCGCTCTCCAGGGCGGACAGCAGATCCTCCGGCAGCACCGAGCGCACGATGAGATCCGCGGGCTCGTGGCTGGGAGCCGGGGACTGGGGAGCCTGGGGAGCAGGTTTCCGGGCATGACGTGCCTGGGGTGACTCGTTCGTCATTCGGAAGGCCGGAGCGCGAGCCCCATGGTGCCCTGAGGACGCCCGAAGGAAAAGCGCACGCGAAACGACCACGCCGCTCGGGAGTCCAGTAATGTGGACGGTCCGCGCCCCCCACCATGAAGCTCTACGCCCTCAGTGATCTCCATGTGCGCTACGAGCACAACCGCAAGGCGCTCGAATCGCTCGCCCCCCACCCCGAGGATTGGCTCATCGTCGCCGGAGACGTCGGCGAGACGCTGGAGCACATGGAGTTCGCCTGGCGCACGCTGACGGCGCGCTTCCAGAAGGTGGTGTGGGTGCCCGGCAATCACGAGCTGTGGACGATGGCACGTGAGCAGCCCGCCCTCCGAGGCGAGGCGCGCTACCAGCAGCTCGTGGAGCACTGCCGCTCGCACGGCGTGCTGACGCCCGAGGACCCGTATCCCCGCTGGCCGGGCGAGGGGCCGCACCGGGTGCTGGTGCCCATGTTCCTGCTCTACGACTACTCGTTCCGGCCGGACCACGTGGCCGAGCAGGACGCGATCGCCTGGGCGATGGAGCACCACATCCTGTGCACCGACGAGGCCATGCTGCACCCGGACCCGTATCCGAGCCGGTCCGCCTGGTGCGCGGCGCGCGTGGAGCAGACGATCGCCCGGCTGGAGCAACTGCCGCCGGATTGCTCGACCATCCTCATCAACCACTTCCCGCTGCGCTACGAGCACGTGCGCCTGCCGCGCATCCCCCGCTTCTCCATCTGGTGCGGCACGAAGAAGACGGAGGACTGGCACCTGCGCTTCCGCGCGGAGATCGTCGTCAGCGGCCACCTGCACATGCCCGCCACGCTGTGGCGCGACGGGGTGCGCTTCGAGGAGGCCTCGCTCGGCTATCCGCAGCAGTGGAGTTGGCGCGGCGACATTTCACGCTGCCTGCGCGAGGTATTGCCCGGGAATACGCTATAGTTGCACCTGCCGCTCTCCGCTCGAGGGGATGCCATGTGCACCGCAAATCAACGCCTTCCCCGCTGGCTCTTGTACGTCGTCAGTGCCCTGGCTGCTAGCGGTTGCGCGTCCTCTGCATCAAGCCGTCATGAAGATGTTCTCACGGACAATGAGGCAGCAGCGCAACAAGCACAGCCAGACGAGCGGGCCTACAGAGAAGCAGCGGAAGAGCTGCTCAAGTACCTGGATGTTCAACGGCAAGCAGGCACGAACGTCATTCAGGCGTCGGGCAAAGACGGAATATACCCCATGTATGAGTGCATGGAGTACGGGTGCCCTGACAGGGTTTTCTGCAAAGAGGTCAATGCCTACTGCCCTGTCACCCATTGCGGCAAGGGAAGCTGCCGTGGATGCCCGGAGCCAGTTCCAGACGTATTCAAGAATCTCGCGCTCAAGCAATGGTGCAAGTTCGACTGCCTTCGCGGCTCTGTCCGGGCTGGTACGGCCCTCGGCTTCGTTCCGATCGTCGGGAAGGACTTTTTCATCGGACCATTTTGCTTCAGCGAATGAACAATCTCAGTCATTGCGCCGGCCGCGAACAAGGAGTCCGTATTTGGATCCCACCAGCCAGAAAGCCGCCCGCCTTGCCACGGCCCTCAATGGTTTAGGACATATCGCGATGGGGCAATCGTTAGACGAGATCCGCCGCTCCGAGGGTGATGCGAAACTAAGAAGACTCTTCCATGAAGATGCAACCCTGGTACTCGACCTGGTTGAACGCGAGGCGAGAGTACAATCGAAGGTCGTTCCCAACCCCGAGGAGTGCATCGCCGCACTCTCGCGATTCCGGGACATGGTGCAATCCGTTGACTTCGATGATGCCGTGAGCATGGGTGCTCTCAAGGACCATGCCCGGAAGGCCCTCGAAGCCTTCATGGGAGCACCGTTGCCTGAAAAGTTGCCCGAGTGAGAGCCTCATCGAAATGTCAATTGTCCATAGGGACCGTGCACCCCTCTGCGCCCACGGTTCAAACGGATAGGACCTCGGCATCTGCCAGATCCACGCCGCCGCACGGGCAAGCAGGTGAACCTCACCGTCGTACTTGGGAACAACATGGGAGGTGACGTGCCCGGGCACCGCCGACAAGCGGCTCTACCTCACTGGCTCGGTCCACCTGGGCCGACCCAGCCAGTTCGTCTTTCCGCCCTCGATGGAAGCCGCGCTCGGCCATCCCCAGCAGTGGACCTGGCGCGGAGACATCTCGCGCTGCCTGCGGCAAGTGCTGCCCGGCCGCGTGAGCCAGGAGGGATAAGCTCGACCCAAAGGGAGCAATCTTTACGTGAGAACCCCCCTCGGATCTCTTGCCGGACAGGTCGTAATCCGCCTGCTCATCGTACTGGTGATTCCTTTCGGCGCGCGTGCCGCGAACGAAGGAGAAATCCAGAACTACCTCATCTCCATCAGCCGTCTGTACGAAAGCCTCGATTACGAGCTCGCCCTCAATCGAGTCCAACTCGCCCGCCAGGTGCCTCGTGGAACGGAAGAGGAGATCACCCTCTCCCTCTATGAAGGCATCATTCTGTGCGAGATGGGCAAACAGGGGCCTGGGAGCGCGTCCTTCAGGGCCGCACTGCTCCTACGGCCCGATGCGAAGCTTCCCGTGCAGGTCGCCCCCAAGGTCGAGACGCTGTTCGAATCCATGCGGAAGCAGGTGAAGGACGAGCTCGCGCCGCTCGTCGCGCAACACGCAACGAAGAACTCGCCGAGCGAAGCTCCCTCGACCCCGAGCCCCACGAAGGTGGCGGCGAAGGAGGAACTCCGTTCCACTCCACGGGCCCACGCCTCGGCCGCGTCCACTCCGAAGGCTTTGGAGATGCCGGGCCAGATACGCGTGGGCGTGGGGGGTGACCTCTTCTTCGAGAGCTCGCAGATGACGGGCTCATGGAGCGTCAACAGCTCGCTCACGGATGAGTCCTTCGACTACACCAGCCTGAGTTTCCTGTCCGCAACAGCCTGGCTGACCACCTCCACGCCGATGCTGAATGAGCGGCTGCGGTTGGGCGCCGGCCTGCGCATTTTCGGCAACTACGCCGCGGGCGGTGGCAACCAGTTCGGCTTCGGCGTGCTGAACGAGGCCTTCGCCATCGGCGAGTACGCGCTGCCGGTAAACAACAAGACGGAGTTCCTCTGTGGCGGTCGCGTGGGGCTGTCGCTCCTGGTGCCCACCCACGATTTCGAGACGGAAATCCGTCAACTCCAGGAGCAGGGAGTGAGTGTGTGGAGCGGGCCGCGCCTGGGCTGGCTGCTGGGTCTGTCCGGGGGAGCACGGCGGCAGATGTCCGACCGCATCTGGCTACGTGCCGACATGCTCGTCCAGCTCGAACAGCAGTACCTCTTCGACACGAGCCAGGAGATCTCCGGGTTCCGCTTCACCAAGACCTGGAGCACCCTGGCAGTGCGCCTGGGACTCACGCTCGGGGCCGAGTTCGCCCTCTGAGGCACGGTCCCACGAGCCTTGAGGGCACGGAAGCGGCTCATAGCCCACTCCCTTGCCCTCCCCGTCTCACGCGCTACTGCGCGCTGAAGACGAGATCATCCACGTCCGAGTAGGCGCCCCCTCCGCACGAGGAGAGGCTGCCACCGTAGCGGAACACGGCGCGCACCACCGCGCGAGCGCTCCCCGAGGACGGCGTGTACATCGTGGAGAGCACGTGCGAGCCCGCCGCCGTTGCCGTCATCGTGCCGAGGTACGTCCAGCTCGGCGCGCTGGCGTCCGGCGCGTAGTAGAGGTCCAGGTAGTCGGAGGAGAAGGCGGAGTACCCCCACACCGTGGCCTCGATGCGGAGCGTCTTCCCAGCCGCGAGGGGCGAACCATCCACCGTGGACACCTTCAGCCGGTCCAGCGACTCGTCGGAGTGGTAGCCCCCGCTGGTGCCGTCGGTGCACGTGTCCACGGTGTTCGGCGCGTTGGACTCGGGCCCCAGCTGGGCCCGGCCATTGAGCAGGGTGCCCGAGTCACAGGACACATCCGATGATTTCTCCTACACCTATGATTTCTCCTACACTTAACGATATCCTACACACCAAGGTTCACCAGGGGGGTAGATGCAAACCGTCATCGGCATTGACGTGGGCTGGTCCGAGAGCACACCGTCGTGCAGCATCGCAGTGAATCAGAACATACTGCCGAGCGAGTGGGGTCCAGAGCGATTTACAGTCCGTAAGGGCTCGGATGCGGTGTGGTGTTCGACGGTACAGTTAAGCGATGCCGTGGGTTGGTTGATGGACTGCCGCGTTGTGGGGCAACTGGATAAGGCCATCGTTGTCATTGATGGCCCGGTGAGTCACACAGGTCCGCCGCGACCAACGAACCGCTGGGTCGATGAGCGATGCCAGTCAGGGCAGTTTCAAAATAGATGTGTTGCCGCCCCACTCAATGGAGGCGACGGACAGCCGTTCATTGTAGCGACTTACCTTCTGACGTTCGCTGCAGCAGCAACCATGAAAGGCCCACAGTACCGATTGCATCCAGCCATTGATTGGGGCATCGCTGGACCGCAGATATTTGAAACAAACCCAACGGTGGGCCTAGGGTTATTGCTCCCGCTAGCGAACCCTGCCGTTCTTCCATCACGCCACAGCGGCTCGCGCCTTCACTCGGCAACAAAACAAACGTGCAGAGCAAAGTCTGACTGGTATTGGGTAGAAGGAGGCGGGCATCGTGTTGCCGAGGTGATTGGAGCGGGCAAAATCAGTGAGACCAAAAGCCACCAGAAACGCGCGGCGTGGTTCGCGCTTGCCGTCGGGTTTCAAATCGCCGGCATTGCCGCAGATGGATCTAAGCCAGACTGGATTGGCAATCCCAGCGAGGGCATATACAACCTCCTCAGCCCAATCCACAATGATTGGCTCAATGCGGTTGCAAGCGCGAAACATCCGGTGGGAACGGGGCCGAACTCAAAGGAGATTTCGCAATCGCCGCCCAGCGGCACATGCTCTACTGAAAATTGCTTATTAAGTGGCCAGCCGTTCGACGAGAAACGATGCCCGTTCTGTGACCAATTAAAGCAGGACCAAACCACATGGGCAGGAATTGACTCCCATTTTCATTACACATGCCCAGAACAGCCTCACAAACGAATGAACTTCGCGGATTTCAAAAAACAGATCTGCCAGAAACACTGGCGGCGGTGAACCTCCTCGGTGCAGCCTCATTTTAAGCAGCATTGTCCACTTGAATTCAACCTCGCCAAAGCCGGTCTTTCGCTGAACCCAATGCAGCACAGTAATTTCATTAAAAGGAAACCAAATGAATCAGCCACGACTCGTCCGAATCAATTGGATAGGCCCATTTGCTCCGGACAAGGTGCCTGTCAATCCCGAGTACGACGACAACTTCGGCCTGTATCAAATCTATGGGATACACGAAGTGTTCGGCCCTCAGTCCCTTTTGTATATCGGCAAGGCAGAGCACCTGAGTTTTGCCGAGCGCATCAATCAGCACCTCAGTAACTGGCTCTCAAGCAACAGTGATGCACAAGTGCGACTCGGTCTACTCCACCCGAAGGACTATAAACATGAGCCGAAAGACTGGTCCGATTGGAAGCAACTGCTGCGCGACACAGAAGCTCTAACGATCTTCTGGCACACGCCACCCTACAATTCCCGGAACATCAGCCACTACAGTGGACCTACACTCCGAGTCCAGAATTTCGGTCAGCGTGGACGCCTCTTGCCGGAGTTCTCTACCGATTGGGTACCCCCCAAGCCGATGGATAGTGATGAAGAATGAGGTAACCGCTGACAAACGACGCTGCTCGCAGCACAACCTCCGACAACGAAAATGGGCCGCGCTCACAGCTGCATCTTTTCGTTAACGGCGTGAAGTCAGCGCGTCCCCTTGCTTCACTGGCGGCTGGAGCGAGTTGTCCGGCGACCCGGGGCGGCCCAGTCCCCGGCGCACCGCCGGCAGCGAGGCCGTAACAGCTCCTACGTAGAAGACGCCGTGGTAGCCCGCCTCGTTCGGACTGTCGAACCGGTGCACGAAGAAGCGATCTCCGTTGTCCTTGCCGCGCGCGGGCCGCACTCCGCACTCCACCTGCGTCCCGCCCTCCACCGCGCAGATCCACGCCGAGCCGCTGTCATAGGCCATGTCCAGTGCCACCACGTGCTGCAGCTGACCGGACAGCCGCAGCCCCATGGGCCGGTAGCTGGCATCCCACGGCAGCCCCTGGCGGGTGCGCGGGTGGATGTTGCCGGACACCACCAGGAAGAACCGTCCCGGCGTCTCGCGCACCCGAGAGAGCACCGTGGCGGCCATGGCGTCCTCGTGCGCCTGCCCCTTCAGCCCCGGGTGGTCGAACACGAAGGCATCCACGTCCAGCCCCCGGGCCCGCAGCTGGCGCAGCTGCTCCAGCAGGTTCGCCATGGCCTCGCTGCTCCGCCCATCTTGATAGGGATTGCGCCAGAAGGGCGCCTCCATCAGCTTCAGCCAATCGTCCTCCGAGCCGGCACTGCGCAGGAAGGTGCTCACGCGCTCCTGGTTCTCCACCGGCAGCTCCAGCCCCACCGTCACGGGCGTCCCGTTCGAGGCCGTCTGGCAGGCGCCCTGCGCGATGAAGCGCGGCACCTCCTGCGTGCCGTGCATTTCGCCCAGCAGCATCACCCCCCCGGGCGTGACCTGCGGAGACAACCCGATGATGGGCAGCCCGCACTCCACCGCCAGTACGGGCGCCGCCTTCACCTCGGGTGCCTCCACCTTCGCGACCTCCGTCTCCGCCTTCCCTTCCGGCGCCTTCCGGGCCAGCGTGGGCGCCACCGCGTGGAACACCTTCCACTCCATCACCAGGTCGCGCGAGCCCTGCGCCGAGCCGGCCACGATGGCGTTCTCCCCGATGGGACCATCCTGGAACTCCGCCTGGTCCTCCATGCTCCAACCCGAGGCATCGGCCGCCCCCGGCGATTGCCCCACCGTCCGGTTCACGCCCCAGTCGAGCTCGTCTCCCGCGGTGGCCAGCGTCCTGTGGGCGCTCCGGGTGACGCGGATGATCCACAGCTTGCCGCGCGTGGGCGTCTCGCGCTTGCCCAGCACGAGGTAGCGGTGCCAGAAGCCCGACACCTTCGAGCCCCCGAACTCCTCGCGCCACTCCGTCTCCAGCACGAAGTTGCTCGTGTCCTCGCGGAAGGACAGGGGGTTGTCCGCGAAGAACCGCCGGACGGAGGGCCAGAGTTCCTCGAGGGGCGCGTCGTAGATGGCCTCCTCGTCGGGAATCCCCGAGCCCTTCGGCCCCGCGGCGCAGCCGGCCAGCAGGAGCATGAGCCCCATCGAAACGAGCGTCATCGAGCGCATCCGAGCTCTTGAACGTCCAGGGTGACAGGACATATCGGCGGAACTCCGGGTGCGTGGCCGTTGCGCTCCGGTCATGATGCACCCCCCTCAACGGACCCACCATGCGCCCGAACCGATTGCTCCTCGCCTTCCTCGCCCTCCTCGGCACGGCCTGTGCCACGACCTCCGCGGAGCGTCCCGCCTCCACGAGCTCCGCCGTCACGGAGCAGCGTGCCTTCCTCTGGGAGGTGACGCGCCCGGGCGCTCCGGACAAGCGGCTCTACCTCACCGGCTCGGTCCACCTGGGCCGGCCCGGCCAGTTCGTCTTCCCGCCGTCGATGGAGGCCGCGTTCGCGCGCTCGCAGGCGCTGGTGGTGGAGCTGGACCCGGACAAGGCCGACCCGGGGAAGACCCAGCAGCTCATGCTGAGCCTGGGCACCTTCACCCATCCCGATGCGCTGAGCGCGCACCTGAGCCCCGAGACGAAGGCGCTCCTGCCCGAGGCCATCCAGAAGGCGGGGCTCCCGGCGATCGCCGTCGAGCGCATGCGGCCCTGGCTGCTGTCCCTCACGCTCTCCCTCCTGGAGATGCAGCGGGCCGGCTACTCGGAGGAGGGCGGCATCGACCGCATGCTGCTGACGAAGGCGCGCGGCACCCAGCGCATCGTGGAGCTGGAGACGGTCGAGGAGCAGATGCGCATGCTCGCCGGCATGCCGGACTCCGTGCAGGACCTGATGCTGCGGGAGCAGCTCCAGCAGTCCTCGCAGACGGCCGAGAGCCTGGCGAGCATCGCCACCGCCTGGCAGGGCGGCAACCCCGACGCCCTGGCGCGGGCCCTCTTCGAGCGGGCGGACGACCCCTCCATGCGGCCCTTCTACGAGGCCCTCTTCTTCACCCGCAACCGGCGGATGGCGGACCAGCTGGCCGCGATGCTCGACCAGCCGGAGACGCACTTCGCCGTGGTGGGCGCGGGACACCTCGTGGGGGAGGAAGGCATCCTCGCCCTGCTGACCCGGAAGGGCTTCCAGGTGCGCCAGCTCCCCCGCGAGCCCTGAGGCCTTCTCACGGAGCGTCCGCATTCGCCTTGCCGCCCCGGCTGCAAGAGAATGAGGCAGCCATGCCTCACTCCAACCCTCCAGGCACCCCGGCGCCGCTCGGCACCCAGCTGCTCGCGGAGCACTTCCGGGCGGACGCCGCCGCCCGCGAGGCGACCGTCACCCGGTTCATCAGCCTGGTCACCGGCCTCTTCATCCTCTCCACGCTCGCGCTGGGCGGCCGCATCGGCTGGCCCCGGGCCCTGTCCGTCGCGGGCCTGTGTGCCTTCTTCACCGTCTACTACGGGTGGCTGTCCTGGATGCTGCGGCGCGGCTGGTTCCACCCCGCCATCCACTGGGTCAACGTCGCCCTGGAGACCTCCACCGGCGCGTTCCTCTTCACCTGCGACATCGCCTTCGGCACCGTCGAGCAGGCACTGACCAACCCCATGTCCGTGCTCTGGAGCGCGACCATCGTGCTCGCGGCCCTGCGGGGCAACCGCCACCTGGCCCTCTTCGCCGGGGGCATCGTGGCCGCCGAGACGATGCTCCTCTACATGCTGCTGGCCTGGCCCCGGCTGGCCGAGCCCGTTCCCCTGATGTTCACCCCGCCGCTCGTCGCGCTGCGGGCCGCCTACTACTTCATCACCGGTTGGCTCGCGGCGCTGGTGGCCAGCTACCTCACGCACCGCGCCGAGGAGGCGCTGCAAGCCGTCCGCGAGAAGGATCTGCTGGGCAAGTACTTCCTCCACGAGCGGCTGGGCGTGGGAGGCATGGCCGAGGTGTTCCGCGCCACCTACAGCCCGGAGGGTGGCTTCGAGAAGGTGGTGGCCGTCAAGCGCATCCTCCCGGCCTACGCCGAGGACGAGGACTTCGTCACGCTCTTCCGCCGGGAGGCGGAGCTGGGCTCGCTGCTGTGCCACCCCAACATCGTCCAGGTGCTCGACGTGGGCCGGTTCGGGGACACCTACTTCATGGCCATGGAGTACATCGAGGGCCTGTCCCTGCGCGAGCTGCTCAAGAGCCACGGCTGGGAGACTTCGGGGTGGCCCGGGCGGCCATCCACGTCCGGCTCACCCAGGCGGACCGGGTGCGCGGCAAGCTGGGGTACCTCGCCCCCGAGCAGGCCCGCGGCCAGGCCTTCGACGGCCGGGCGGACCTCTTCGCGCTCGGCCTCACACTGCACGAGGCGCTCACGGGACAGCGCGTCTTCCAGGGCGAGGATGCCTCCGGCATGGTGCGCGCCGCCCCCCCTCCCTTCCTCGTGCCCCCCTCCGGCCTCCGCCCGGACGTCCCCGCCGAGCTGGATGCCGCCATCATGGAGCTGCTCCAGTGGCGCGTCCTGGAGCGCACGCCCCGGGGCCATCAGCTGCGCGAGCGGCTCTGTGCCATGACGGGAGCGCTCGCCCCCTACCCTCACGGGCAGCGGGAGCTGGCCCGCATCGTCCAGGAGGCGCTCGCGCGCAGGGGCAGCCGGTCCCAGGCGCGGAGCTCGGAGCAGGTGACCCGGGCGGAGCCCACCCCGCTCCGCACTCGCGGTGAAGAGGCCACCGAGGTCCTGCCGGGCGCGAGCGTGCTCGCCCACGAGCCACGGGCGGCCGGGGCCAGGGAGGACTGAGCCGGGCCACATGGCCCCGGGGGGCCGGGTCCTGGTATCCTGGATGCGACATTCGCGCCTTCGCGCCCCGGTGATGCAGTGCCCCAGTCCCCGCAATCGCTCGAGCAGTTGCTGCAGGTGGTCCTCGGTCTCACCGATAGCCTCGTCTTCGAGTTCGACGCGGGCGGCCACTACCTCGCGGCGTGGACCCATTCCGACTCGATGCTGGTGCTGCCCCGGGAAGCGTTCATGGGGCGCCACATCTCCGAGGTGATGGACCCCCAGACCGCCGCGCTGACGATGGAGAGCATCCACCGCGTGCTGGCCCGAGGCGAGCCCGATCGCTTCGAGTACTCGGCGCAGGTGGGGGAAGGACTCCGGTGGTTCAGCGCCGATGCCATGCTCGTGCCCCACCGGCCAGGCGTGGCCTTCCTGGTCCGCGACATCACCCGGCAGAAGACGCTCGAGTTGAGCCTGCTCCAGGCGGACCGGCTGGCGGCCCTCGGGACGTTGGCCGCGGGCGTGGCACACGAGGTGAACAACCCCCTGGGCTACATCTCCTCCAACCTCCACTTCATCGAGGAGGGACTGACCGAGGTGAGGCAGGCGCTCGCCGGCACACCCGAGCTCGCCCCGCTGGCAACCCGGCTGGAGGAGTGCGCGGAGGCGCTCGAGGAGGCGCGGCAGGGCACCACGCGCATCCGCAACGTGGTGGGAGACCTGAAGCTGTTCGCGCGGGGCGAGGACACGGGCCCGGAGAAGGAACGGGCGGATGTCCGGCGGGCGCTGGAGATGTCCATCAACATGGCCATGCCGGAGCTCAAGCACCGGGCCCGCATGGTCTGGCACGTGGAGGAGGTGCCGCCGGTGCGCGGCAGCGAGTCGCGCCTGGGGCAGGTGTTCCTCAACCTGCTGCTCAACGCGGCCCAGGCCATCCCCGAGGGCGCACCGGCGGAGAACACCGTGGAGGCGCTCGTGCGCGCCGAGGCGGGCAAGGTGGTCATCGAGGTCCGCGATACCGGCCACGGCATCGCGCCCGAGAACCTGAAGCGCATCTTCGAGCCGTTCTTCACCACCCGGCCCGCGGGCGTGGGGACGGGCCTGGGGCTGGCCATCTGCCACAGCATCGTCATCGCCATGGGAGGCGAGCTCACCGTGGAGAGCACCGTGGGCAAGGGCACGTGCTTCCGCGTGCTGCTGCCCACCACCTGACGCCCCCCTGGACGTTTGGGTGGAGATGAGCCGCGGCCCGCGTCACCCGGCCCCGCTCAGGCGAGGCGCAGGTCCACGACGATGTTGCCGCGCGTGGCGTTGGAGTACGGGCAGACCTCGTGGGCGGCGCGCAGCAGCGCCTCGGCCTGCTCGCGCGGCAGCTCGGGGATGGACGCGATGAGCTCCACGGCCAGGCCGAACCCCTTGCCCACGGGCCCGATGGTCACGTTCGCCGTGATGGAGACCGGCCCCGGGGTGATCTTCTGCGCGCGGGCCACGTGCCCCAGCGCGCTGCCGAAGCACGCCGCGTAGCCACCCGCGAAGAGCTGCTCGGGGTTGGTGCCGGCGCCGCTGCCACCGAGCGCGCGCGGCGGCACCACCGCGACATCCAGGTGGCCATCGTCGCTCTTCACCCGGCCATCACGCCCCGCCGTAGCGGTGGCCGTCGCGGTGTAGAGGCGCTTCTCGAGAATCGTGGGGCTCATGTGCTTCTCCTTGTGTCGTGCCGACGTCGTGTGTCGCGGGGAGACAGATAGGTCACAATCAAATTGTTCGCAATATAATCTGGCCGGGAGAGGCCGGGGCGAGGGCCCGGCCACGTCTCATTCCCTGGGAAAGGGCCTCAGCCCGCGCGGGCGAGCACGTCACGGGCCTCGGCGGCGATCTCGTACGAGCGCACGCGCGCGGCGTGGTCGAAAATCTGGGAGGTCACCATGAGCTCGTCGGCGCCGGTGCGGGCGATGAAGTCCGCCAGTCCCCGGCGGACGCTCTCGGGCGAGCCCACGACGGAGCAGGACAGCGCCTGCTCGAGGCCCGCGCGCTCCATCGGGTGCAGCCCCTCCTCGAAGTGGTCGACGGGAGGCTGCAGGGGACCCGGCTGGCCGCGGCGCAGGTTGAGGAAGGCCTGCTGCACGGAGGACATCAACCGGCGGCCCTCCGCGTCGGTGCCGGCCGCGAAGACGTTGAGGCCCAGCATGACGTAGGGGCGCTCGAGCTGCTCCGAGGGGCGGAAGCGGCTGCGGTAGACGTCGATGGCCTGCATCATGTGGCCCGGCGCGAAGTGCGAGGCGAAGGCGTACGGGAGCCCCAACGCCGCGGCGAGCTGCGCGCCGAAGAGGCTGGAGCCGAGGATCCAGATGGGGACGTTCAAGCCCACGCCGGGAACGGCCCGGACCCGCTGGCCGGGCTCCGCGGGGCGGAAGTAGTTCATCAGCTCGACGACATCCTGGGGGAAGGAGTCGACGTCACCGGCCAGGGTCCGCCGGAGCGCGTGGGAGGTGACGGAGTCGGTGCCCGGAGCGCGCCCCAGGCCCAGCTCGATGCGGCCCGGGTAGAGCGACTCCAGCGTGCCGAACTGCTCGGCGATCACCAGCGGCGCGTGGTTGGGCAACATGATGCCTCCGGCGCCGACGCGGATCGTCGAGGTGCCCCCGGCCACGTAGCCGATGACCACCGAGGTCGCGGCGCTCGCCACGCCGGGCATGTTGTGGTGCTCGGCCAGCCAGTAGCGGCGGTAACCCAGCCGCTCGGCATGGCGGGCGAGGTCCAGCGTGTTGCGCAGCGACCGGGCGGCATCGCTCCCTTCGACGATGGGCGAGAGATCGAGGACGGAGAGGGGAACCATTACCGGCATGAGGAAGTCCCTCGCTTGGAGACCAGGGAAGCGGTGGGAAAGACGCGCGATTCCATTGCACCCCATATAATGGCGCACTACGAGAAGCGCATCGGGTCCGAGGGGGCAGCATGGCTGAGAAGAAGAAGGGCGGGGCCGTACCCGCGGAGGCGCTGGAGCAGCTGTGCCGGCTGGACAATCAGCTCTGCTTCGCCGTGTACTCGGCGAGCAATCTGATCACGCGGCTGTACCGGCCCCTGCTGGAGCCGCTGGGAATCACCTATCCGCAGTACCTGGCGCTGCTGGCACTCTGGGAGCGATCCCCCCGCACGGTGGGTGAGCTGGGCGATGCGTTGGGGCTCGACTCCGGCACGCTCACGCCCCTGCTCAAGCGGCTGGAGGCCAACGGCATCGTGGTCCGCAAGCGCGCCCCCGAGGACGAGCGCCGGGTGTTGATCGAGCTCACGCCCGCCGGCCAGAAGCTGCGCGCCCGCGCGGCGTCCGTCCCCGTGGAGATGCTCTGCAAGCTCCAGCTTCCGCTCGAGGAGGCGGCGCGGCTGCGGGACACCCTCAAACGGCTCACCCGGGGCCTGCGGGAGCCGCCGGACGGAAACGAAGGATGAGCCTGCGGCCTGGCGGCGAGCACGTTACGTCTGGAGCCATCATGAAGAGCCCCCTCATCGAGACCCGTCCGCTGGGCTTCCCCTGGGTGACCGCGGATCCCTTCCTGTTCTGCGTGCACCACGACGACGCGTACCCCGCCGGCAACGAGCACCTCGGGCCCGCGGCCTCGCTCGCGGGCCGCAACATCGGCCAGGACTTCGACGGCAAGGACGGCTGGAACATGTACCACGGTGAGGTCGTCCCCGGCTTCCCCGGGCACCCGCACCGCGGCTTCGAGACGGTGACGCTGGTGCGCAAGGGGCTCATCGACCACTCGGACTCGCTGGGCGCCGCGGCGCGCTTCGGCCACGGGGACGTGCAGTGGCTCACCGCGGGCGCGGGCGTGGTGCACTCGGAGATGTTCCCGCTCGTGGACGCGAGCCGCCCCAACCCGACCGAGCTGTTCCAGATCTGGCTCAACCTGCCCGCCGAGGACAAGCTCGCGCCGCCGCACTTCACGATGCTCTGGGACCAGGACATCCCGCGTGTGCCGTTCACGGACGAGGCCGGCCGCCGCACCGAGGTGACCGTGGCCGCGGGCCAGTTGGAGGGCCGCCGCGCGCCACCGCCGCCACCCCGCTCGTGGGCCTCGCGCCCCGACACGGACGTGGCCATCTGGACCGTCCGCATGGAGGCCGGTGCGGTGTGGACGCTGCCGCCCGCCGCGAATCCGCGCGCCAACCGCACGCTCTACTTCTTCGAGGGCGACGCGCTGAAGGTGGCGGACCATGACATCCGCGCGCACCAGGCCCTCGTGGTCCGGAGCGACGCGGCGGTGCGCCTCGAGGCCGTGGGCGGTGCGTGCGAGGTGCTGATGCTGCAGGGGCGCCCCATTGGCCAGCCGGTGGTGCAGTACGGCCCGTTCGTGATGAACAGCCGCGCGGAAATCCAGCAGGCCTTCAACGACTACCAGCGCACGGGCTTCGGGGGCTGGCCGTGGCGGTCGGGAGATCCGGTGCACCCGCGTGAGGAGGGGCGCTTCGCCCGCCACGCGGACGGCCGCATCGAGCGTCCCTCCCGCTGAGCCCACGGAGTGCACGCGAGGCGTGAATAAACGGGCCCCGCGGACGTCGGGGTTCCGTCCCTTGCCTCCCGGGTGCCCTCCATGCTCCTCACGCTCCTCGGCCTCACCCTGCTGGCCGCCCACCCAACGATTCCGCCCACCACGTGTGAGTCCGTCAATGGCAAGACGGCCTGTGGCTACTCCTGCCAGAGGAGCGCCGACGACGTCCGCTGCGCCAGCACCCCCTATGGGACGTGCGGCATGTTCCACGGCGAGGTGTACTGCTTCGACCCGCCGCTCGCGGCCATCCACCACCCGCCCGACGAGGGCCTGCGCCCCGAGTGCAAGGCGATCGGCAACGAGGCGGCCTGTGGCTTCAACTGCCTCGTGACGCAGGGCAAGGTCGCCTGTGCGCGGACGCCCTACGGCGTGTGCCGGGAGCACTTCGGCGAGCTGACGTGCTGGGACCCGCCGGAGTCCACCCTTCATGAGCTGGGCGCGGAGACGCCACGGCCCACCTGCCTCACGGCCTCGACCGCCATCGCGTGCGGCTATGACTGCAACAACAACCGCACGGAGGTGAAATGCGCGGCGACTCCGCGCGGCCGGTGCGAGAAGGACGACTTCCGGCTCCAGTGCTTCGATCCTCCCTCCCTCCTGCAGTGCGCGCACACCCAGCCGCCCGACCCCGCCGAGGTGCGCAAGCCGAAGCACAAGCGCCGGGAGGAGAAGCCGGCGGAGACCGGGCAGGCGGCGCGCTGAGCGGCGAGCTTGTCACTCCGGAATTCCCTTGATACTTCCGCCGCCAACACTCGGAGACCCTGATGAGCGCCCCCACGAAGCCCTATGTCAGCCGCTACGGCGGCCTCTGGCCCGACCTGCACAACGCCGACGAGCTGCTGGCCGAGCGGCGCAAGCGCGGGATGGTGTCGGACGAGGACGCGGAGATGCTGCGGCAGTGGCGCGAGAAGGGCTACGTGCAGATCTCCAACGCGGTCCCGGCCTCCGTGCTCGATGAGATCCTCGCCGAGCAGGATCGCGCCTGGCAGACGGCGGACAGCTCGTACCGGGTCCAGACGGGCCACTCCGACTTCGTCCGGCCCCGCCCCGACATCCGCTACCAGACCGGGTGCCGCCTGCTGGACGTGTACGCGAAGTTCGACGCGGCCTGCGCCGCCATCTTCTCCCGGAAGATCACCCACTTCCTCCGGCTGCTCTTCGACCGGGACGTGTTCAAGACGCAAACGGCAAAAACCCCATCCGCTTCTCGCTGCACCGCCGGGTCTTCAGGCTGTCCAGGCGCCCGTCGGCTTCGCGCGTAGCCGCTCAGCCAGGCGACCCATGTCCTCAGC
>NZ_DBNGVP010000189.1:0-63724 GCF_057119385.1 Archangium sp.
AGCGGGTGCGCGAGCGCGGTTACGCTTCGCTCACCGCTTTCGCCGAGGCGCGCCCCACCGCCTCGCTGCTAGCGCTGGCCGAGGAGCTTGGCAAGGATGACATCGCCGCAGTACAGGTATTTAGCGGGTTGGTCGCCGAGGCGGAGCGGAGTCGTCGAGTCACACGTCTGGTGCGCGCGCAGATTGTGCGCGAGCTGTCCGAAGGTCTGCCCAATGGCTGGCCAGCCGTGTTGAATGACGCCAACCGTTTCCAAGTCGCCAAGGCGCTCAGCGCGTGGATTACCTACACCCCCGATACGCATCAGGACAGAGCAAGACAGGTCAGCGCAGCGCTCCTCGCCAAGCCACCACCGCCCGGCTGGCGCCCGCTTGGTCCCGACGACGAGCTATTGCTCACGCTCCTGCCCGACGAGGAAGTCTGAAAGTTCCCCTTGGAGGGGGTCATGAGCGACAGACATCCTTTTCAAGGTAACTGGGTGGCGCGCCTGTATGAGCGGGTCCGCGAACGGGGTTACGATTCACTCACGGCCTTCGCCGAGGCACGCCCCA
This sequence comes from Archangium sp., assembly GCF_057119385.1. NCBI lineage: Bacteria > Pseudomonadati > Myxococcota > Myxococcia > Myxococcales > Archangiaceae > Archangium > Archangium sp. The sequence continues at coordinate 550 of NZ_DBNGVP010000189.1, forward strand.
CCGCCTCGCTGGTGGCTCTGGCCGAGGAACTTGGCCCGGACGACGTCGCTGGAGTGCAGGTATTCAAAGGACTGGTAGCCGAAGCAGAGCGAACTCGCCGGGTCACGCGTTTGGTGCGCAGTCAACTCGTGCGTGAACTGTACGAGTGCCTCCCCGGCGGCTGGCCCGCTGTGCTGGACGACGCCAACCGTTTCAAGGTTGCCGAGGCGATTGGCTCGTGGATTGCCTTTACCCCCGAAACTCATAAGGAGCGCGCCAGGCAGGTCAGGACAGCGTTCCTCGCCAAACATCCACCGCCCGGGTGGCGCCCGCTCGGCCCCGACGACGAACTACTGCTCACGCTCCTGCCCGATGAGGAAGTCTGAACTGCATCCACTGGAGAGGACGATGAGCGACGGACGTGCGTGGCAGGGCGACATCAAGGTGCGTCTGTACGAGCGGGTCCGCGAGCGCGGTTACGATTCGCTCACCGCCTTCGCCGACGCACGCCCTGCCGTGCCGCTGTACGTGCTGGCCGATGAGCTTGGCAAGGACGACGTCGCTGCGGTGCAGGTGTTCAGTGGATTGCTTGCCGAGGCAGAGCGGCGCCAACAAGTCACGCGCTTGGTGCGCGATGTGCTCGTACGAGAACTCGCCGAGAACCTCCCAGAAGGCTGGCCGACTGTGATGGACGACGCCAACCGTTTCAAGGTCGCGGAGGCGCTCGGCTCCTGGTTTGCCTATACCCCAGAAACCCACCGAGAGCGCGTCGATCAGGTCATGGCAGAGTTCCGAGCCACACCACCGCCGCCCGGCTGGCACCCGCTCGCTCCCGACAACGAGCTGCTGCTCACGCTCCTGCCCGACGAGGAAGCCTGAACGTTCCCCGTGGAGAGGGCCATGAGCGACAGACATCCTTTTCGAGGTAACTGGGTGGCGCGCCTGTATGAGCGGGTCCGCGAACGGGGTTACGACTCATTCACGGCCTTCGCCGAGGCGCGCCCCACCGCCTCGCTGGTGGCTCTGGCCGAGGAGCTTGGTCCGGACGACGTCGCTGGAGTGCAGGTGTTCAAAGGGCTGGTGGCCGAAGCAGAGCGAACTCGCCGGGTCACGCGTTTGGTACGCAGTCAATTCGTGCGTGAACTGTACCAATGTCTCCCCGACGGCTGGCCGACCGTGATGGACGACGCCAACCGCTTCAAGGTTGCCAAAGCCCTCGGTTTCTGGTCCTCCTTCACCCCAGAAACCCATGAAGAGCGCGTCACGCAGGCCAAAGCAGCGCTCCGCGCCACGCCGCCCCCGCCCGGGTGGCGCCCGATCGGCCCCGACGACGAGCTACTGCTCACGCTCCTGCCCGACGAGGAAGTCTGAACGTTTCCGCTGGAGAGGACGATGCGCGACGGACGTGCGTGGCAGGGCAACATCAAGGTGCGTCTGTATGAGCGGGTCCGCGAGCGCGGTTACGACTCGCTCACGGCCTTCGCCGAGGCGCGTCCTGCCGTCCCGCTGTATTTGTTGGCCGAGGAGCTTGGTAAGGATGATGTCGCCGCAGTGCAAGTGTTCAGCGGGTTGCTTGCCGAGGCGGAGCGCCGTAAGCAAGTCACACGCTTGGTGCGCGATGTTCTCGTGCGCGAGCTTGCCGAAGGTCTCCCCGGTGGTTGGCCGGCTGTGCTGGACGATACAAACCGTTTCGAGATCGCCATGGCGATTGGCCGATGGTCCGCCTACACGCCAGAGACGCATCAGAAGCGCGTCGAACAAGCCAGGGCGGCGCTCCGCGCCACGCCACCACCTCCCGGCTGGCGTCCGCTCGGTCCCGACGACGAGCTACTGCTCACGCTCCTGCCCGACGAGGAAGTCTGAACGTTCGCCTTGGAGGGGGTCATGAGCGACAGACATCCTTTTCAAGGTAACTGGGTGGCGCGCCTGTATGAGCGGGTCCGCGAACGGGGTTACGATTCACTCACGGCCTTCGCCGAGGCGCGCCCCACCGCCTCGCTTGTGGCTCTGGCCGAGGAGCTTGGTCCAGACGATGTCGTCGGAGCGCAGGTGTTGAGCGGGTTGCTCGCCGAGGCGGAGCAGCGCAAACAGCTCACTCGCTTTGTGCGCGATGTGCTTGTGCGCGAACTGGCCGTATGTCTTCCCGACGGCTGGCCGGCCGTGCTGGACGACGGCAACCGCTTCAAGGTTGCAAAGGCGCTCGGCTCATGGATTGCCGATACCCCGGTGACCCATAAGGAGCGTGCCAGGCAGGTCAGGACAGCGTTCCTCGCCACACCTCCACCGCCCGGGTGGCGCCCGCTCGGCCCCGACGACGAGCTGCTGCTCACGCTCCTGCCTGACGAAGAAGCCTGATCCTCCCCTGCCCCTCCAGGAGAGAGCACTGGCAAAACGAGCCAGAGCCACGGACGAGCCCAGCGCGCACGACAGGCGACATCTACTGAGGAAACGTCACGTTGCCGAGGGTGACCGTGCGCTGGCGATCCGCGTCCCAGAGGACGAGCGTGTACGTGCCCCGCGCCTGCTTCTCCGTGGCCAGCAGTTCCACCACGACGCGGCCCCGCTTGCCCTCCTCTCCAGGCACGGCAGGCAGGATGGGCTCGGACGCCCAGAGCGGGAGCGGCTTCAACACCTCGCCATTGGAGCCGCGCAGGACCGCGCCCGCCGCCGTCCACGGCACCGAGCCAGGATTCGTGAGGTACACCTCCACCGCCACCCGCTCCTTGGCGCGGTAGCTCGTCACGGCGGCATGGATGAGAGCATTGCCCTCTTTCTCCTTCACGTCCCACGTCAGTTCCTTGAGGGCAATGCCCCGCTTGCGGTCCACGAGGCCGGAGGCGATGGCGCCCCGCAGCCCGTCCGGCACGACGCGCTCGGCGCGGAGTTGTCGCAGTTCCTCCCGGCATTGTTGGGCGTCGGCCTCGGACTCCTCCGCCACCTGCTGGAAGTCGGTCACCGAGCGTGCCTGACGCAGCACCTTCACCTCCTGCATGCCGAGACCGGGATGCACGAGGAGCGTGAGGGTGGTGCATGGCGGTGCGGCCTCGTCCGTGAAGCACACCGTCACGTCGCTCCGTCTGCCAGAAACCAGGTTGTCGCGGGGAACCAGCGTGACGGTCTGCTGCCCCACGGCCCAGTCCACGAACCAGCCCCGGTCCTCGAGCTTCAGGGACTCCCGCTGGAGCGGCGAGTCGAAGCGGAAGGTGATGGTCAAGCCCGGGCCGATACACACCCCGGGTGACTTGCCCGGGGGGAAGGCGGACAGCTCGATACGCGGGCTCTGCGACTCGCACTCATCCACGGCCGTGGCCGCGGACACGCTGGCGGGAGTGGACACGAGCGCCAGCGCCAGGAGGCCGACAGGAGATGCGGGGAGCACGGACGGTCAACCTCCAGGAAGGCGCGGAAATCAGCCTGGGAGGATGGGCCTCTACCACACCTCCGTGCTCGAAATGCCCGACCTGCTGCCTGCCGGGCCCACGTACGTCTCTACTCGAAGCGGTCCACGGCCTGGACCTCTGCCACGGACCCGACCACAGGGGAGGCAGGCCCGCTGTCACGCATATATCCGGTGCCCCGTTGTCCTCGGTACTGGAGCTCCAAACAGACGGGGTAGGTCTGTCCGCCCTTCGACCTGGCCTGCCTGGCCTGCGTGAAGCGCCCATAGACGCGGTCCTGCCCAAAGATGAGTCGTCCGGACAGGACGGTGCCCGCCTTCAGCTTCCCCAGGTCGTCCTGCAGGGCGAACGTCGTGGACTCCTGTACGGGGACGGGCTTGGCGCTTCCGACGACGGGGAAGGTGCCGGCCGCTTCGTCGCCAATGTCGATCTCCAACTCCTTCATGGTGGCCAGGGCCTTGGAGGAGCACGCCTCGGGCTGGGGCGAGGGGCGCACCGGGGCGCCGGTGCAGGCGCCGAGGACGGCGCAGCAGGCCGCGCCGACGCACTTCTCCATGAAACGGGCGCGTATGCCCTTGCGCTGCGGCAGAGCAGCGGGCGTCTCTTCGGGCCTCGAGCGGGAGTCTTCCTTGCGAAGCATGGTGGCGAGTACGGACGCGGGGGTGGGGGGCAGGGAGAAGGCCGCGCCCCCCCCAGCTTCAGGCCACTCCTGGAAACCCGCCACTTCACGGACGGCACAGGCCCGCGCGGGAGGGCCCTCTCGCGGGGACTCGACACGTGGTGAAGCCAGGGCCACCGGCCGCACCGTGGAAGGAGAGCCGGGTGCCGGGCGCGTATGCACCACCCATGCGCCGACGCCCGCCAGGGCCAGCGCCCCCACCGCCACCACGAGGAGCGCCGCGGGGCGGAGGATTGCCACCGCCGCGGCGGAAGGGACTCCAGGCGCCGGCGGAGCGGACTCGGGCACCGGGGGCGGCAGGCCCTCCCAGGCGTGTCGCGGCGCCACTTCCGCCAACACCGCCACGAGGGCCTCGGCTGGCGAGACCGCACCCCGCGCCACCTTCGCGGGGGCAGGCGGCTCGGCCAGCTTCGCCGACGGGGGCTCGGGGACAGCGGGGGGGCCGCCGCGCTCCGGCACCGGCCGCGGCTCGCGGGCGGCCTTGCGCCCACGCCGGGGACGGTCCGCCTTCCAGACGAGGCCCGCCTGCTCCTCGCCCGCCGGGGGCCCCATGCCGGGCACCTTCACCGTGGGCGTCGCGTCCGGCGCGTCCGGGTCCATCAGCGGCACGTCCCAGCGCTCGTCCGCCGAGGCGAGAGCGGCGTCCAGCGCACCGCACAGCTCCCCGTAGCCGGAAAAGCGCGCCCCCCGGCGCTTCTCCAACATGCGCATGCACACGGCACTCAGCGCCAGGGGCACGCGCGGGTTGAGCGCATGCGGCGCAACGGGCCTCTGGTGGAGAATCCTGTCGTAGAGGCCCCCTTCGGCGCGGTGGCCGAAGGGCAGCACGTCGGTGAGGAGCCAGTAGAGGGTGACACCCAGCGCCCACAGCTCGTCGCCCACGCCGGGCCGGTAACCCGCCTTGCCCGGGGTGTTGTCCTGCTCATGGCGGACGAATTCGGGGGTGCGGTACTCGTCCGTCCCAGGCAGGGAGCGCTCGCCGGTGAGGGTGGGCTCTCCCGCCAGGTAGCCGATTCCGAAGTCCACGAGGACGGGCCGCCCGTCCGAGTCGCGGATGAGGATGTTCTCCCGCTTCAAGTCCCGGTGAAGCACTCCCTGCTCGAGAATCTCCGCGAGCGCGAGCGCCACCTCGAGCAGGACGCGCACCACCTGGCGCGCCGTGGGGTTCTCCTCCAACGCCCACTGCTCGAGCGTCCGGCCCACGACGAGGTCCATGATGAAGCACAGGTAGCCATGGTCCGGGTCCGGCCACCTGTCGCACGCCCGGAAGCGGACGACGTTGTCGTGCACCACGTGCCGGAGAATGGTGATTTCCCGCTGGCCCCAGCCCTCCAGCTCGCGGGCGCGGATGACCTTCATGGCGTAGAAGCGGCCCGCGCGCTCCACCCTGTAGACGAAGCCGAAGCCACCGTCGCCCAGCTTCTCGTCCACACGGTAGTCCCCCACCCTGTCACCTGGCTGGGGAGGCTTGAAGGGCGGAGCATGCATGGGAGCGGGACGTCCTCGGGGCTCGCGAGGCTAGCACGGCAGGGGGCCTACTCCCCCGCGGGACTCTCCAGCACCTTCGCCACGCGAATCAGCCGCTTCACCTCCCCGGGGCTCCACCCGCGCAGCATGCGGACGAGCTGCCGCAGCTCGGGCGACAGGCCGCCCTCGGGAGGAGGCACCGCCAGGGAAGGAGCCACCTCCGTGCGGCTCAATTCCAGCAACACGTCGGCGGAGATTCCGAGGGCGAGGGCCAGCTTGCGCAGTGTGGGCACGGACGGCAACAGGCCGCCGCGCTCGATGCGGCCGTAGACCTCGGTGGCGAGGCAGACCTGCCTGGCCACCTGGGCCTGGGTCAGCCCCAGCCGCTCGCGGGCCATGCGGCATACATCACCGAGAGACTTCTGCAGGTGTTCGAGTTGCATGGGTTGTCTCACCCGCCGCGCGGCGCCCGCTTGCGTGGAGGGGCCACCATGGAGCGCGCCACGGTGGCGAGCGCGGCGAGCTGCCGCTCCGTCAACGTGCGAATCGCGCGGCGCAACTGGCGCACCTCCGGGGTGCCATCGGCGGCATCTTCCGGAGGAGTGAGCCAGGAGGGCGGCTCCCGTGAGGAGAAGCCCAGGAGCGTGTTCGCATCCAGTTCCAGCGCGCCGCACAGCCGCAGCAGCGTGGACACGCTGGGCATCATCCGAGCGCGCTCGATGCGACCGTAGACGATGGGAGCGAGGCTGGCGCGTCTGGCCATCTGGGCCTGGGTGAGGCCCAGGCGCAGCCGGGTGTCCCTGGCCACCTTTCCGAGGTGGCGTTGCAATGCCGTGGGCATCATCGCTCCTTCAGCGTGCGGCCTTGTCCAGTTCGCGGTTGCCCCGTGTCGTGCGGGCCGGGTCCATGAAGCGGGCCACGAGGGTGAGCGCATGGACTTGAGCCACCCCCAACCGGCGCACGGAGCGCAGCAGACGGCGGAGGGCGGGTGGATCGTCGGACGGAGGCGCGGCCGACGCGAGCCACTGCGGCGGCGTGCCGGCGACGAGCCCCAACAGGGAGTTGGCATCCACGCCCAGAGCGCGGCACAGCCGCAGCAGGGAGGGCACGCTCGGGAGCATCTTGCCGCGCTCGAGGCGCGCGTACACCTCCGTCGCCAGCTCGACGCGCTCGGCGACCTCCGCCTGCGTCAGCCCCGCGCGGGCACGTGCCTCACGGGCCACTGCCCCCACGTGCCTCGCGAGTGAGACGTTCATCTTGTTGAAGCTGCCCACGGTGCACCTCAGTGAACGCCGCCGGGCTCGTCGCCCTTCAAGTCCGGTGGCAGGGGCAGCACGCCCTTCTCCACGTCCGGGTGGGCGGTCAGCTTGCGCAGGTCCGAGGCCTCCTTGAGGATGTCGCTCAGCTCCGCTTCCGCCTCCTTCGCTCCATAGGGCCGGCCATGGCGGGCATGCAGGAAGTCCCGCAGGTCGTAACGCATGTCGTCCGCTGAGGGGTAGCGCTCGGTGGGGTTCTGCCGCAACGCCCGGGCCACGATCTTCTGCAAGGCGGCGGGCAGATCCTTCGCCGCGTGCTCCACTTCTTCCGGACCGAAGTGCAGCACGCGATTGGCCAACGTCTCCAGGGGGAGCAGCGAGGAGCGCTCGGCGCGCACCTCGGGAGGGAATCGCTCGTCGAGGTCCTCCCACAACCTGTCGGGCGGGTCCAACGGGTAGCGGGCGAGCAACATCTCGAGCAACACCAGGCCGAGCGAGAAGATGTCGGCCCTGCCGTCCAGCCGGTGGGGGGTGAGTGGGTCGCGCTGGCGGGCCTTCGGCTTGAGGAAACCCAGGAGGATTTCCGGGGCGATGTAGGCCGGGTCTCCCCGGAGCAACCCATGGCGGGTGGGAATGCGACCGAGCAACTCCGAATAGGCCGCGCCGAAATTGGTGAGCTTGACGCGGCCATTGTCCCCCAGGCGGATGCGCATGGGGCCAACGGCGCGGTGGACGAGCTTGAGGAGGTTGCCGTCCTCGTCCTCGCAGCGGTGCGCGTAGTCGAGTGCGTCGGCTACCTCGGCGGCGACGTAGGCGGCGAAGTCGGGACTCAACTTGCGACCCACCAACCAGGCCGCGTCCATGAGGGTGAGCAGGAAGCACCCGCGCAGGTGTTCCATCACGATGTAGGGCAATTCTCCGTCCACCACGTACCCGTACACGGTGGCGATGTTGGGGTGGCGCAGGGACTTGGAAAGACTCACCTCCTCCAGTGCCCGGTGCCGGGCCTCGCGCCCGTGCTCCATGACGATGGGCTTGAGAACGACGAGCTTCACCGGGCCACCCTGCAGCGGCTCTCGCGTGGCGAGCAGCAGGGTGTCGTAGTCGGGGTGCTCGACGAGGTGGCGGACAATCGCGTAGCGGAAGTCGCCGACCGCGAAGGACTTGCCGGGCCCGGGACCATCGGGCTTCTTCGATTCGGACATGAGAGAGAGTGGAAGCGGGAGAGGAGTGCCTAGCGCGCGACGGTGGAACCAGGGACGGACACGGGCTGCCAGTTGTCCGTCTCGTCCTTCCTGTAGAAGGTACCCACCTCGAAGGAGCCCGCCCGATACGCCCCGTCCTGGACGCCCACGGGGCCCACGCACTGCAGTTCCCTGCCACTGAGCGCAAAGGCCAGGTAGCCATCGGGCCGCAGCACCACGAGCGGCTGGAACTCCTGGACACGGCGGCCCAGTTCCGCCCGGGAAACAGCCTCATTCTTGAGCACCACATCGAGCAGCAGCACGTCCGCCACCAGCCACGGGGCGTATTCCGATGCCTTGGGCGGAAAGAGGTGGAAGTGAAGCCGGAGCTGCCTGGCGTGCTCCGGGGACAAGTCCCGCCCCTTGGGCAGTAGTTCCGCGGAGAGCCCGGCTTTCAGCAGCAGGGCACCGAACTCGTCCAGTTCCGCGAGCGCGTCCCGGGTAGTGGCATACGCCGGGAGCGGCGTACCGCTGGCGCATGCCAGGGGGCACAGCAACACGAGAGAGAGCACTGCAAACAAGCCCGGCGGGAGACGGACGACTCCCACGGAAACACGACTCCACTTCCGACACGAAAGAGATTCGCTCGGCACGATGGCACCTCCAGAAACGCCTGCTGTGGATTGAGCTGACGACCAAACAGGTAGCACAGCCAACACAAGAAGGAAAGCCCTGCCCAACCGCCCAGGTCATACAAACAGGCCAACCCGTCAGAGCGGCAGAAGCCTGTTTTTGAGACAGCAAAGCCCTCCTCGGTGGTTTGGAACCGATAAGTGAGTCCGAGCCCCCCAACCTGTGACGTCATGCTGAAGCGCGGGCCCCACAACGGGCGGAGTCAGGGGACAAACGGAGCCAAAGAAAAGGGCGTTACCTGCGGTGGTGCGCCACGACACAGGGATGGGAGGGCAACGAGCCGGCGCCTCCTCCGCCTCACTCGTTGACATCAACGAGCATCACACCTCCCCCCACACCACTCATTGACGTCAACGAGTGCGGGGCCCGAGCGCGAGGTCACGTATGAGCACGCAGACCCTGGCCGTCACCCCGGACACGCTACGGCTCGGCTCGCCGGAAGAGCTGAAGCACCAGCGCTCCTTCATCAAGGAGTCGGACACTTCGCGAGGGCTCCTCTTCAACTCCATCCTGGAGGTCGTGCGCTGGACGAAGAGCGAGGCCGAAGTGCGGCACTGCCAGGAAGTGGAGGGGGAGCCGAAGTTCGTGGACGTCTTCAGCCATCCACTGAGCAAGTTCGTCACCCTCATCTACGCGGCGGCACGCCTCCTGAGCGCGGAGACGGGTGACTTCGAGGGGGCGCTCCGGCAGTTGGGCCAGCAGACCGCGGCGAACTTCCTCACCTCCGCGTCCGGCAAGCTGATGATGTCGCTGGTTCAGCAGAACCCGAAGCGGCTGTTCAACAGCCTGCGCGCGAGTCTCCAGGTGGTGGCCACGAGCATGGAGCAGCTCACCACGCGGATGACGGGACCGGCGAGCGGCATCCTCACCTACAAGCACGACCTCCTCCCCCGGCCCAACATGGAGGGCGGGCTGCTGGCGCTCTTCCTCTCCGCGAACGTCCGCGGCGTGAGGGTCCGCTCCTGGGCGACGGGGCCCCTCGATAGCGAGTACGAGATTTCCTGGGAGTGAAGCCACCCCGCCAGGTGGGTTGCTTCCAACCCTGGGGACTCCCCTGATTTCGGCCCGGAAGCGGCGAAAGCCGGCCGGGTTGCGGTAGATTGGGGACGTGCCGCGTTGTGTGACATGCGGGCAGCGTTGGGAGGGGACCCATGCGCACTGTCCTCGAGGAGCCACCCCGACCAACGCCCCCTCCCCGGGGCGTGGCCGGCCGTCGCCGTCCCTCGTCCTCTCCGGCTACCGGCTGGAGGAGGAAGTCGCGCGCGGTGGCTTCGGCACGCTCTACTCCGCCTGGCGCGAGCGAGACGGCCTGCGCGTGGCCATCAAGGTGGCCCACCCGGAAGTCCCCCTCGCCCGCGCGCAGCTCGCCCGCGAGACCGAGGTGCTGCGCGTCATCGGCCCTCCCACCGTCCCCGCCGTGCATGACACGGGCACCCTCCCCACGGGCGCCCCCTACCTCGTCATGCAGTTCATCCCCTGGCCCACCCTCGCGCAGCGCATGGCGCAGGTCGCCGGCCCCATGCCGCTCGCCGAGCTCTCCTCGCGCGCGCTGGCCCTGCTGGACGCGCTCGCGGTGGTGCACGGCCACGGCTACCTCCACGGGGACCTCAAGCCGGAGAACGTCTTCCTCGATGAGGCCGCGCGCTCCGCCGGCTTCTTCGACTTCGGCCTCGCGCGCTCCGTGAGCACGCCGGCCCTCTCCTCCGCCGACGAGCCCACGCCTCCCATCGGCGACTCCTTCGCGGGCACCGTCGAGTACATGTCCCCGGAGCAGTGCTCGGGCCAGTCCGGCCTGGACATCCGCTCGGACATCTACTCCCTGGGCATCCTCTTCTACGAGATGCTCACCGGCCGCCCGCCCTTCTTCGGCACTCCGGCCGACGTCATCCACGCCCACCTCGCGCGCCGGCCCCTGCGCCCCTCGGAGCTGGTGCCCGTGCCCGCGGCGCTCGAGCAGGTGGTGCTGCGCTGCCTCACCAAGGAGCGCGAGCGCCGCCATGACTCCGTGGCCGCCCTGCGCCTCGCGCTCCAGGAGGCCCTGGCCAGCACCGGGAAGCCCTCCACCCCGGTGCCCCACGCGCGCGAGAAGGCCGCGCCCACGCCGCCCGCGCCCGTGCGCCGCTCGGTGGCGGTGCTCTTCTTCCGCTCGGGCGCCAACCCCGTCACCGTGCAGAAGGCGCTCGCCAGCTTCGGCGGGCAGATGGCCTCCCACGAGGGCACCCGCTTCGCCGGTGTCTTCGATCCGGACGCGGGGGAGAATCCCGTGCAGCGCGCCCGGCAGGCCGCCGAGGGCCTCGCCGCGCAGAACCTCGCGCCCGCAGCGCTGGTGGACGTGGCCACGGTGACGGTGCAGCGCCGCCCCGGTGGCCCCGCGCGCTACCTCGGCCCCATCTTCGCGCGCAAGGATCGCTACCCCACCGACGAAGATCCCTCCACCCTGCTGCTCACCACCGCGGCGGCCGAGGCCCTGCCGGACCTGCCGTGCGAGCCGGTGACGGGCCGCGACGGCGTCTTCCGGCGCGCGCCGGCGAGCCTGGGCCGCGAGGACGTCACCATCCTCCAGCATGGCAGTGGCGTGCTGGTGGGCCGGGGCAGCGAGCTGGCCGAGCTGATGGAGAGCGCGGGCATGGCGCTGGTGGAGGGAGCGCCCACGCTCGTCACCGTGCTGGGGGACCGGGGCCACGGCAAGACACACCTGAGCGCCGCGCTCGCCCAGCAGCTGCAGGTGGGCCTGCCCAACGCGCGGGTGACCACGTGGCGCGCCCGCGAGCCGGTGCAGGGCGATCCCGAGGGCACCCTGCGCATGCTGCTGCGCGGCGCCCTCTACGACTTCCGCGGCGACGCCGAGCTGACGGGCTCCGACCACGAGGGCCGCGCCGCGTGCTTCGAGCTGCTGGGGCCCCCGCTGGCCACCGAGCTGTGGCCCGGCGTGGCCTCCACCCTCGGATGGATGGCCCCGGGCGCCGCCGGACTGCAGAACTGGGCCGCGGCCCCTGGCGCCCTCCGCTCGCTGGCCATGCGCGCCGCCGGTGAACTGCTGGCCGCGCGCGCCCGCCGCCGGCCCCTGTGCCTCATCCTCGACGACGCCCAGTACGCCGAGGAGACGGCCCTGGACGCGCTGGAGTACGCCGCGCTCGCCGAGTCCCGCCTGCCCCTCTGGGTGTGCGTGCTGGCGCGCCCCGGCTTCGAGCGCCTGCGCCCCTCCTGGGGTACGCGCGCCGCCCGCAGGCACGTGCTGCCGCTCGGCCCCCTGTCGCCGCCCAGCGCCGTGGAGCTGTGCCGCACCCTGCTGCGCCCCGCGGAGAACATCCCCGCCGCCGCGCTCGAGTACATCTCCGAGCGTGCCCAGCGCGTCCCCCTCTTCCTCGTGGAGCTGGTGCGGGGCCTCAAGCGCCAGGGCCTCGTGCGTCAGCGCGCGAATGGCGGCAGCTGGTACCTGGCCACGGACGAGCTGGACCGGATGCCGGAGCTGCGGCTGGTGGACTGGCTGGCGGACCGCGAGTTGGGCGCGCTCCCGGTGGAGCTCGCGGCGCATGCGCGGTTGTGCGCGCTGCTCGGCCCGGACTTCACCGCCGCCGAGGCCGAGGGCGTGGTGCACGCGCTGGAGGAGGACGGCGGCGCGGCGGACTTCCCGTTGGATCCCCGCCATGCCACGCGCCGGCTGTTGGATCTGGGCCTGCTGGTGAGCCACCGCCAGGAGGGCCTCAGCTTCCGCAACGAGCTGCTGCGCGCCACGGTGGAGCGCTCGCTGCCGGAAGCGGACCGGGCACGCATCCACCGCGCCGCGTTCCGCTACTACCAGAGCAAGGCCGGGGCCGCCGAGCGCCAGCGCCTGCCCCGCCTGGCCCTGCACGCCGCCGCCGCCGGCCTGCGCGACGAGGCCGCCGCGCTCTACATCGACCTGGCCGAGTCCGCGCGGGGGCGCCACGCCTATATCGAGGCCGAGTCCACCTATACGCGCGCGCTCGAGCTGCTGGAGGCCGATGACCGGCGGCGGCGCCTCACGGTGCTCCGGGGACGGGGCCTCATGCGCTACCGCGTGGGGCGCTACGAGGACTCGCTGGCGGACTTCGCCGCGGCGCGCGAGCTGGCCCGGCAGCTGGAGGCGGTCTTCGACGAGGTGGACCTGCTGCTGGACGAGGCCATGGCCTACGATTGGATCAACGACTACGCGCGCTCGGAGGCTCGGGTGTACGCGGCGCAGGAGCTGGCCTTCGCCCGGAAGCTGCAATCGCCGCTGTTGCAGCTGCGGCTGCTGCTGGGCCTGGGGCGCGCGCAGTTCCGCAACGGCCAGTGGGTGGAGTGCTGCGAGCCGCTGCGGGAGGCGGCCGAGCGGGCGCGGAAGCTGGGAGATGCCGGCTACGAGTCGCTGGTGGTGGCGCAGCTGCTGCTGGGCGTCATCCTCCCCAACATCGGCCACATCGACGAGGCGGAGCACATCCTCGAGGAGGTCATCGCCGAGTGCAGCGAGCGCGGGGACCGGCTGCACCTGGGCAGCGCCATCAACAACCGGCGCAACCTGTGGGTGGCGCGCAACGACGTCCAGGGGGCGATGCAGGACCAGGAGCGCTTCCTGCACCTGGGGCGCGAGCTGGGCATGGTGGGCTGGGAGTACTTCGCCGAGCACAACATGGGCGAGCTGCTCCACCAGGCGGGGAACGTGGAGGCGGCGGCCCCGCACATCATCCGCGCCATCGAGCTGGAGCGGCACCACCCGGAGATGGCCCCGAGGCCCTGGGCGCTGCTGCTCCAGGCCCGGGCCCTGGCCTACCTCGGACAGGACGAGAAGACGCGCGTGCTGCTGAAGGAGATCCGCCAGACGTTGAAGCAGAGCGGCGCGGAGTTCAGCCCCTCGGAAGAGGTCATGTTCGACGCGGTGGAGCTGGCCACGCGCGACGCCACCGACGCGGAGTGGGAGGCACTGCTGGCGCGCTCCAACGAGTTCTCGGTGGAGCAGGAGCCCCTGGAGGTGCTGGAACTGAGGGGGCGGGCCTTGCGACAGCGGGGCCGCTGGAAGGAGGCCGTGCGCATCCTGGAGGAGGCCCTGCGCCGGGCCGAGACCATCCCCAACGTCATGAGGGAGCGGCTGAAGCACAGCCTGGAGAGCGCGCGCCGCCCCCCCGAGGCGTGAGGCCGCGAACCAGCGGGGCGCTCGCCTGGAAGCCCGGTGGAAGGTCCGTGCCGTCCACGCCCCATGAGGTAGAGTCGCGCCCTTGCCATGAGCAGCGACCCCTCCGCCCCGACTCCCTCCGTCCCCGACTCCACGACTCCGGGAAGGCGCCTTGGCTGGCTGGCCGGAGTGGGCTGTGGGGTGGCGGTGCTGGCGCTCACCTTCGCGCTCGCGCCCGAGTACTGGCAGGCGCGCGGCTTTCCACTCGATGACGCGTGGATCCACGCCGTCTACGCGCGCAGCGTGGCCCGGGGGGACTGGCTCAGCTACAACCCCGGCGTGCCGGCCACCGGGGAGACGTCCCCGCTGTGGGCCTTCGTGCTGTCGGTGGCGCACCTCGGCGGGGCGAGCGCGGGGCGGGCGGTGCTCGTCACCAAGCTGCTGGGCTTCCTGCTGCATGCGCTCACCGCGGCCGGCCTGTACGCGGTGCTGCGGGGCGCGGGCCGGCTCGTGGCCGTGAGCGCGGCCCTGGTGGTGCTGGTGAGCCCGCACCTGGTGGCGGCCAGCATCTCCGGCATGGAGGTGCCGCTGGCCACGCTCGCGGCGGTGGGCTTCGTGCTCGTGCTGCGAAGTCAGCGCCCCTGGCTGTATGCGCTGTGCGGAGCGCTCGGTCCGCTCGCCCGCCCCGAGGTGGGTGTCTTCCTGGTGCTCCTGCCGCTCGTGGTGCGCCCCCAGCCCGGGTGGAGGCCCGTGGTGAGGCGCTGGCTCGAGGCGGCGCTGGGGCTCATGCTCGGCGGCGGCGCGTGGGCCGCGTGGAACCTGTATGCCTCCGGCCGGCCACTGCCGGCGACGTTCTACGCCAAGGTCACCTCCTCGCGCGCCCCGCTGCTCCCCGCCCTGCTGCACTCGCATCGGGTGGGCTACTCCGAGCTGCTGCCGGAGGTCTCCTGGCCCTGGCCCGTGCTGCTGGTGCTGGGGGCGCTGGCCGTGTGGACCGTGTGGCGCCGCCAGTCCGCGAGCAACACGGAGCGGCTGACGGCCGGGCTCGTGGCGGTGGCGCTGGCGTTCTGCTCCACCTCGCTGGCGCTGCGGCGCATGGGCCAGGTGGAGAGCTTCTATGCCCAGCGCTACGTGCTGCCCGCCTTGCCCTTCCTGCTGGCGGCCCTGCCAGTGCTGCTGGGCGGGTGGCTGCGGCGGCGTCTGGCGAGCCACGGCCCCCGGATCCCCGCGCTGGCCGTGGCGGTGCTGCCCCTCGTGATGGCCACGGGACTGGCGCCCCGGCTGGCGCGGCTGGAGAACGACGCGCACAACATCGACGACCTGCAGGTGCAGGAGGGCCTCTTCCTCTCGCACGCCTCGCCCGGGGACGTGGTGTGGGTGCTCGACGCGGGCGCCTCGCGCTTCTTCGGCAACGCCTTCGTGGTGGACCTGCTCGGCCTCAACACGCCGCAGATGCTGAGCGAGGACGCGCAGGCCTGGCTCACCCAGCACCCGCCGCGCTTCCTCGAGTGGACCAAGGGCTGGGCCGCCATCCAACCCGACGACAAGTCCGGGCTGCGCATCGCGGGCACCTTCCAGACGAGCACCGCGTACACCGTCTCGCACCAGGAGGAGATGGGGACGCGCCTGTTGATGGAGTGCGCCCCCGGCGTGGGAGGCGTGTACGCGCGCAAGTCGAACCGGTGGCGCTACACGTGCGCGGCGGCGCCCTCCGCGCAGCCCATGGTGGAGGACGCCCAACCCTGAGCCGCGCTCACCCCTGCTGGATGAGACCGGCGGCGACGAGCGCCGCGATGAGGACGCTCAAGAGGGACTCGCCGATGATGGCACCCGCGCCCGCCGACTGCACCGTCTGCGTGGCGGAGGGACGGAAGCGGGCCACCGCGGCGGCCAGCAGGGCCCCGAGGCACAGCGTCACCGCGTAATAGGCCGGCACGACGAAGCCGATGCCCATGGCGGCCGCCGAGGGCAACAGCTTCGCCAGCCGTCCGCGAGCGCCCACCGTCAGCAGCACGCCCGCGAGGAAGCCCAGGCCCGTGGCCAGCGCGGAGGAGCGCGGAAGCTCTCCCAGCCCCTTGGAGGCCAACTCCGCCACGGCCTTGAATTGCTGTGCCGTGGGCATGGGCAGCGTCTCGGAAGCCAGCCCGTGCGCGGACACCAGCAGCGCGTAGGTGGGGATGGCCACGGCGGCGCCCAGCAGCAGCCCCGGAAGCTGCACGAGCAGCTGGCGCGAGGCGCTGGCCCCGAGCAGGCGCCCGGCCTGGAGCGACCACAGGCTGACGCTGGTATGCGACGCGGCGCCCGACACCACACCACCGGCCGCGACGTTGAGGCCGGGATGTCCCGGCACGCCCAGGCCGAAACCCACCTGCGCGAGCTGTCCCACGGGGCTCATGGGCGCGATGTCCGTCTGGCCCGTCGCCCGCGCGCACACCGCGCACAGCGGGAACGTCAGCAGCAGCGCGAGCAGGAAGTACAGCGGGCTCAACTGGAAGGCGAACCACGCCATCACCCCGGTGAGCACGATGGCCGGGAGCACCGCCCTCGCCACCCACCGGCCGGCCGTGGACTCCCAGCCCGCGCCGTCCTGCCCCAGCTTGCGCAAATCCCGCATCACCGAGGGCAAGGCCCCCACCTGGGACAGGAGCGACGTGGCCGCCGCGCCCACCATCAGCCCGACACCGGGCCACAGCAGCCAGCCGAGGAGCGCGGGAAACTCCTGGCCCTTCACCACCTCCACCACACCCGTGCTCACCAGCCAGGGCGCCAGTCCGGCCCACGCGAGCGCCGAGCCCAGCAGGATGCTCAGCCCCGTCTGCGGGCCCACCAGCACGCCGATGCCCAGCATCATCGGCTGCCAGCCGATGCCCAGCATCAGGGTGTTGGCGCCCAGCCCCCCCAGCGTCAGCGACCCGGGCAGCATCGACGCCTGGGGCACGAGCTTCAACGCATCCCTCGACAGGGTGAGCCCCATGGAGGCGAGGCCACTCACCCACAGGCCCCGGACGCGCTCCGCGTAGGCCGAGCCGGTGGAGTGCAGCGTGGAGATGAGCTCCGCGGTGGCGGCGCCGGTGGGAAACGGCAGGGCCTCGTCCTCGAGCAGGCGCCTGCGCAGCGCGAAGGCGAACAGCACCCCGAGCGTCCCCAGGCCCACGCCCCACAGCGCCACGGCCCAGCCGGGCGGCTGCGTGCCCAGCATCGCGAGCGCGGGCACCGCGCCCAGCAGTCCGGCGGTGGCGGGCACCGCGCCCACGGAGACGGCGGCCGTCTGGGAGAGGTTCGTCTCGAGCGGGGAGACCGGAGGGCCGCGCCGGGCCATCGCCGACAGGCCACCGAAGGCCAGCAGCGAGGACAGCACGCACCCCGACTCCCAGAAGCCCGTCTTCAGGCCCGTGTAGACGTTGGTGACGGCCACCACGGCGCCGATGAGTCCTCCGGCCACCAGCGCACGAGCCGTCAGCTCGGGGGGAGTGGGCACCGGCGCCACGGCAGGCACCGGGTGGAGCGAGGGAGAAGAGGACTCGTCCGGAACGAGCACGGGGGCGGCCGCGGCGCGCCCGGACTGCCGCTCACTCATCTCACGCCTCCCTGGAGCACGGCCACCGGTGCGCCCGCCGACGGTGTCGCGGCCGAGGCCGGCGACTGCGCGGAGCGGCTCACCAACGCTCTCAGCTGGCGCAGATCCAACGGCTTGCTGAGCTTCGGGTTGGACACTTCCTGCAGGAAGCTCAACGCCCTGGGGGTGAAGGCGCCACCCGTCATGAAGACCACGCGCTGGGCCTGGTCCGGCGTGGAGCGGTTCAGCTCGGCATACAGGTCCATGCCCGTCATCCCCGGCATCATCACGTCGCAGAGGATGAGGTCGAAGCGGTTGCCCTGGTCCATCAGCTTGAGCGCGGCCCGGGCGCCGTTGACGGTGGCCACCTCGTGGTCCGGCGACAGCGAGCGCTGGAGCGCCCGCGTCACATAGGGCTCGTCATCCACCACCAGGATGCGCGCGCGGCCCGCGGTGGGCACGGGCGCGGGCTCGACCCGCACCTCGGCCGGCACACCGGCCACGCCCAGGCTCACGCGGAAGGTGCTCCCCTTGCCCGGCTGGCTCTCCACCGCGATGCGCCCGCCCATGGAGTCGATGATGCCGTGGCAGATGGACAGCCCCAGCCCCGTGCCCTCGCCCACCGGCTTGGTGGTGAAGAAGGGATCGAAGATGCGCGCCTGCACCTCCTGCGACATGCCCACGCCCGTGTCGCGCACCTCCACCACCACCTCGCCCGTGCCGCTCTCGCGGATGACGACGCGAATCTCATGGTCCTTCGCATCCCCCTCGGGAATGGCGTGCGCCGCGTTGAGCAGCAGGTTGAGGAACACCTGGCACAGCCTCGACTCGTTGCCCTGCACCGAGGGCACCGGCTCGAACTGCGTCACCAGCCGCGCGCGGTGCTTGATGACGTTGTCCGCCATCTTGCACGCCAGCTCCACCGCCTTGCTCACCTCCACCGGGCCCAGCCGGTCCTCCTGCTGGCCCCGGGCGAACGTCTTCAAATCCCTCACGATGGAGGCGATGCGCTCGGCGCCCTCCACCGTCTCGCGGATGACCTGGTGCAGCGGCTCCACCGTCTCCGCCACCGGCGAGCTCCTCAGCCTGTCCAACCCCTCGGAGATGAGGTGCAGGTTGACGAGCATGTACGCCAGCGGGTTGTTGATTTCGTGCGCCACGCCCGCGCCCAGCGTGCCCACCGAGGCCAGCCGGTCCGCCATCTGCAGCCGCGACTGGAGCAGGCGGCGCTCTGTGGTGTCGCGGTGGACCATGATGTGGGCGATGGTCCTGCCCTCCGCGTCCCGCAGCGGCGCCACCACGGACTCGCAGTAGCTCTGCGTGCCGTCGGCCCGCTTGAAGTCCATCTCCCCCGTCCACCGGCCGTCGCGCTCCAGCGCCGCGAGCACCTCGCCCGTGCGCTTGTCCTCCACGCCCGGGTGCAGCAGCGAGAAGAGCGTCTGCCCGAGCGCCTCGGCCTTGCCCCGGCCGAACATCTTCTCCGCGCTCGCGTTCCAGTCGATGATGCGCCCGGCCCGGTCCGTGACGACGACGCCCTCGCACAGGCTCTCGAAGATGAGCGCCTGGCGGCGCAGCTCCTGCTCGGCCACCTTGCGCTCGGTGATGTCCATCACCGTGCCCGTAATACGCACCGGGGTGCCCGTCTCGTCGCACAGCACGTCACCCTTGCAGGACAGCCACCGGCCGCGCGCGCCCGTCAGCTCGATGCGGCACTCCACGTCCAGGTGGACGCGCTGGGCGAGCGCCGTGGCCAGCGCCTCGCGCACGCGCTGCAGGTCTCCCGGGTGCACCACCTCGGACAGGTCCGTGGGGCGCCCCGACAGCGAGCCCACCGGCAGGCTCAGCAGCCGGTCCACCTGCTCGCTCCACGTCACCGCGCCGGTGACGGCGTTCCAATCCCAGATGCCCACGCGCGCCGCGCTCAGGGCCTGGCGCAGCTGCTCCTCGCCCTGCTCCACCAGCTCTCGCATGGAGAAGCGCAGCACCGTCACGGTGCCGATCTGCACCCGGTCCCCCTCGTGCAGCTCGGCGGACGCGATGCGCACGCCATTGAGGTAGGTGCCGTTGGTGGAGCCCAGATCCTCCAGGTGGAAGCTGCCCTCGGGCGCCCGGGTGATGCGCGCGTGCCGGCGCGACACACCATGGTCGTTGATCTGAAAGCCCGCGTCCGCTCCCCGTCCCAGCACGTGCTCCGCGGACTCGATGCGGAACACCTTTCCGATCGCCGCCGGCGTCGTCGTGCTGGTGAGGATGAGGCACGCGCTCTCCGAGGACTGGAGCGGCTTCGCGGGCCCTCCGCACATCGTGAGATCGTCCACCATCTTCATGGCCATGCTCTTCCCGGGGGCAGGAGTGGTTCGTCAGCCGAGCGAGTATCCCGCAGAGTCGGGGCTCGGGGCACCTCACCCTCCCGGTGTCCCGAGAGCCCATCCATCCACCAGTGGACACCTCGTTGCACGAGGGCAACCCAAGTGCCCTGCGCTCGACAGAGGGGGACCCCCCTCCTGAGTCCCTCGTGCGGGGGTGGTAAACTTGAAGCAATGGCGGACACGGACAGCACTTTTCACATCCTCCCCCGCACCGAGCGGACGCCGCCCCGAGAGCATCCCGCCCGCGTGCAGCTCGCTCCGGGTGCCCTCGCCGGTGAGTACATGCTCAAGGCGGTGCTCGCCTCGGGCGGCCATGGCGCGGTGTACGAAGCTGAACATCGGATTCTGGGCCGGCGCGCCGCGGTGAAGGTGTTGCATCCGCACCTGACGGATCAGGGCGAGATGCTGCAGCGCTTCGTGCGCGAGGCGCGCGTCGTCAATCAGATACGCCACCCGCACATCGTGGACGTGTACGACTTCGGCATGCTGCAGGACGGCAGCCCGTACTACGTGATGGAGCTGCTGCCGGGGCGCACGCTCAGCCAGTTGTTGCAGGAGCGCGGGCGGCTGTCGCCGGAGCGGGCGCTGGCGTACCTGGAGCCGGTGTGCGCGGCGCTGGAGGCGGCGCACCAGGCGGGCGTGGTGCACCGCGACCTCAAGGCGAGCAACGTGGCGGTGGTGTCCGAGGGCGAGCCGCCGGTGGTGAAGCTGTTGGACTTCGGCATCGCCAAGTTCATCCACCCGGAGCCGGGGCAGGAGGGGCTGACGGTGGCGGGCCAGCGGCTGGGCACCTCGCAGGCCATGGCGCCCGAGCAGTTCCGCAGCGGCCACATCGGGCCCGGCACGGACATCTACGCGCTGGGCGTGCTGCTGTACCAGATGTTGACGGGCCACTACCCCTTCCAATCCGAGGACCGGTTGGAGGTGGAGCGGATGCACCTGGAGGCGCCGGCCCCGAGGCCGAGCACGGAAGTGCCCGTGGCGCCCGCGGTGGACGCGGTGGTGCTGCGCTGCCTGGAGAAGGAGGCGGAGCGGCGCTACCCGGACGTGGCCTCCTTCCGCGCCGCGCTGCGCGAGGCGGTGGACCCGGCGAGCCCCGGCAAGATGACGGCGCAGGGCCGCAGCGTGCGCGCCTTCGCCCTGCACGCCGAGGTGGTGCTCGAGGACGGTGCCGAGGACGACGCCGCGTATGCCGCCGTCTCCGAGGTGCTCGACGGGCTGGAGCAGGAGCTGCGCGCGGCGGGCTTCGTGCTCGCCGTGCAGACGGGCATGGCGCTGCTGGGCGTGTGCCCGCTCGACGAGCCCCCGCACGCGGATGCGCGCGAGCTGCTGGAGAAGGCGCGCGAGCTGCACCAGCGCGCGCAGAAGCTCGCGGCCGGCACGCGCGTGAGCGTCCACGCCTGCGTCCACGTGGGCCAGGTGGATGCACGGCGCGGCCCCGAGGGCCTCGACATCACCGGTGGACCCCTGGCGGACATCGCCGGCTGGGTGGTGCGCGACGCGAGCGGTTTCGGCGTCACCCCCTCGGCCGCGCGCGCCTGCTCCCTGCCGCTGGCCGGCTGACTCAGGCCGCAACTCCCCTTCCCCTCTCAATCCCAGACGACGTGAGGCCTCGCGCGCCTCGCGTCGTCCTCGCACGTCTCCCCGACGGGACGTGAAATGCCTTTCACTGCCCGACGCCGCACGTGGGTCGGTTGCCCGGAACCGACGTTTCGGGTGTCTCAATTTTGACCGATTAGACTGTTTTCGCGGGGGTATCCTTTATTTCATCGCTCCCGGTAATCACACTGATGACGTGGAGTTCAGCTTGTCGGGCTGGAATTCCGAAGGACTCCACGAGGGGGAGTGACAGGCAGAGCGACATCTCCCGCGTCATCCGTTCCCAGGGGGTGGACCATGCTGTTGAAGACCTTCGAGTCTCGGCGCAGCGGTTGGGAGTTTCTGGCACTGGTGCTGTCCTGCGCGGTGGGCTGCGGACCAGCGGAGGGGTGGCCAGAAGAAACGGGCGGGCAGGAGGAGTGGGGGTGCACGGCCCAGGAAGTCATCGTGGGCAACGGGCTGAGCCTCAATGGCTTGAGCCTCAACGGGCTGAGCCTCAATGGCTTGTCGACGAGCAGCTTCGACAGCTGGTTCCAGGGCGACCCGACGGTGCGCAACGAGGTGATGAAGTACGTGGTGACGTGCGCGGTGCCCGCGGGCCAGACGCGCACGTACACGGGAGGGGGCACCACCTATACGTGGAACGGCCTGCTGGGACTCGCCCCGAGCTGGGCCAGCGGCTCGGCGGCCACCACGGCGGAGCTGCAGGTGGTGTCGGCGTGCATGGCGGCGCACGCCAACAAGTTCGGCATCCACGTCACCATCTCGCTGCTGGGGCTGGACGGGGCCGGCAACACCATCACCTATACGACGCAGGAGCTGGCGGACTACAGCACCCAGGAGGCGTGCTTCTTCGGCAACCTCTTCGACGGGAGCACGGGCGTCTTCGGCGGCAACGATGGCCTGACGCTGACGAGCAGCCAGAGCAGCCCGCGCGTGTGTGGCATGGCCGGCTCGCCCAATGCCTCGCAGTGCACGCCCATGACGTACGTGGGCAGCTGCTCCACCTACTGCACCCGCGACGCGACCAACACCTTCTACACCTCGTGCAGCTACAACGGTGTCACCTACCGGCCCGTCACCACGCGCATGAAGCCCTCGGACTTCTACAGCTGCGGCGACGGCACGTGCCAGGCCACGGAGAGCTGCGGCACCGGCACCACCGCGAAGAGCTGCGCCGCCGACTGCGGCGCCTGCTGAACGTCACCGCCCTGAGAGGGATTGGACGCGCCGGAGGCGGAACACGTCCACGTCGACGCCCTCCGAGAAGAGCGCCATCGGCGGCTCGGCGGGGCGGGAAATGCCGGCGGCGGCCAGCAGTGACTCGTCCAGGCCCTCCACGTCGGCACCGCGCACCTGGTAGGGCGGGTGGTGCACCTGGCCGCGGAAGAGCGAGCCCCGGGCGGTGGAGTAGAGGAAGTAACGCTCGACGAGGAAGTGCTGGAGCGTGCCCGGAGTCGACGGCGCGGCCGGCCCCCGGGGCGTGCAGCGCACGGCGCAGGTGGCGGGCGTGGGCCCGGGCCACAGGCGCTCGGAGCGGTAGGCGATGGGCTCCCCTTCCCCGCCCCGGGTGAGCTCCATGCGCGCGTACTGGTAGGGCAGCTTGAACCACGCCCGCGCGAGCCGCACCGCGATGGCGTTGGCCGCCTCCAGGCTGAAGAACCAGACACCCGGGTCCTTCCCCTGGAAGTGCACGTACGTGCGCACGTTGGTCTCGTGGAAATCCGACAGGAAGCCCACCGCGGGCAGGCCCCGGGGACGCACCCCGCGCATGGTGAAGGGCACCAGTCCCACCCACGCCTTGCCATCGAAGGTGTCCAGCGTCAGGCCCGGCGGCAGCAGCGGCGCCATCACCTCCGGCGGCAGCGCCCAGTGCAGGAAGAGCAGGTGGCGCCAGCGCTGGTACATGACGGGCCGCTCCTCCGGCCGGCGCGTGGGACTGAGGCGATCGATCTCGGGCACGGACCCCTTCATACCCCCGGTGCCTTCCTGGATGGGGCCCCACATGCGCCCACCTTGTCCCCGGGACCAAGGAGCCGGCGGGGGGTGGAAACGCACCCGGCCGATGGGTCAGACTGTTCCCCCCCCCCACTTTCAGTGTCCCCCCACTGAAGAATTGAAGGAGTGCTGGATGCAGGCAGGACTGGAGAGCCTTGGTATCGCGGTACCGCCCACGTACGTGGAGTTGGCGGAGCTGGCCAAGGCGCGCGGAGTGGCGCCGGGCAAGTACGTGGACGGGCTGGGCGTGACGCGGATGGCCGTGCCGCAGGTGGAAGAGGACACGGTGACGCTGGCGGCGCGCGCGGCGCGCATGGCGATGGAGGCGGCCGGGTGCACCGCGGACGACGTGGGCATGCTGGTGGTGGGCACCGAGACGGCGGTGGACCACTCCAAGCCGGTGTCCTCGTACGTGCAGGGCCTGCTGGGACTGTCCACGCGCTGCCGCGTCTTCGAGACGAAGCACGCCTGCTACGGCGGCACCGCGGCGCTGCTGCTGGCCATGGACTGGGTGCGCTCGGGCAGCGCCAAGGGGAAGAAGGCGCTCATCATCTGCTCGGACATCGCGCGCTATGGCGTGGGCACGCCGGGTGAGCCCACGCAGGGCGCGGGCGCGGTGGCCCTGCTCGTGTCCGACAAGCCGAAGCTGCTGGCCTTCGAGGCCGGGAAGACGGGCGCGTACGCCAAGGACGTGATGGACTTCTGGCGTCCGCTCTACTCGAAGGACGCGGTGGTGGACGGGCACTACTCGGTGCAGTGCTACCTGGACGCGCTGGAGGGGGCGTACAGGGCCTACCAGGAGGCGGCCGGGGACGCGGGGGGCGAGGGCATGTACAGCGATCGCTTCGCGGCGCTCGTGTACCACGTGCCGTACGGGAAGATGTCGCGCAAGGCGCACCGGCACGTGCGCGCGCTGGACGGGGACAAGGAGCCGGACGCGAGCTTCGACCGGCTGGTGGGCCCGAGCCTCGTGCTGCCCTCGCAGGTGGGCAACATCTACACGGGCTCCATGTACCTGGCGCTGGCGAGCCTGCTGTCGTGCTCGCGCGAGGACCTCACGGGCAAGCGGGTGGGCCTGTTCTCGTACGGCAGTGGCTCGTGCGCGGAGTTCTTCAGCGCGGTGGTGCAGCCCGAGGCCCAGGCGCGGGTGAAGGCGCTGGGCCTGGAGACGCTGCTGGAGAAGCGGCGCGCGCTGAGCATCCCCGAGTACGAGGCCATCATGGCGGCGCGCGAGAGGCTGGACGACAAGCCCGCCGAGGACGTGCCCGGCGAGGGCTTCCGCTACCAGGGCACGCGCGACCACAAGCGCATCTACGCGCGCTGAGGCGGTGCGAGCGGGAGGCGGCTACGGAATGAGGTAGTACGCCTCCTGCCGGGGGACGAAGAAGCGCCAGCCCTCGGGGGTGAGGTACGCGGGGTCCTCCTGCATCGCGAACACCTCCTGGCCGTCCCACTCGGGCACCGGGCCGCGCGTGTTGAGCTCGATGGAGATGTACGAGCCCTCGCGCAGCTTCTTCGGCTCGTCCTTGCGGCTGGCCGAGCGGAAGTCGATGGAGGCGCCCAGCGCGTGCCCCTGGTTGCCCAGCGGGTGTGAGTACACCTGGGCCACGATTCCCTTCTCCTTCATCGCGGCCATCACCGCCTCGTACACCTCGCCGGACGAGCGCCCCGGACGCGACTCCCTCACCATCGCGTCCTGCAGCGTGTTCGTGTTGGCCAGCACCCGCTTCAGGCCCTCGGGCGCGTCCTGCTCGCCCTCGCGCAGCACGTAGGCCATCTTCTGCCAGTCGCTGTGCAGGCCCAGGTAGCTGACGCCGAAGTCCACGTGCAGCAGGTCTCCCCGCTGGATGACCACGTCCTCCCTCGCCACCGCGAGGAAGCCCCGCGACGAGCCACCGTCCTGCCCCTTGCGCTGCACCCGCAGGTCCGGCTGGAACCAGGTGCCCACGCCGTGCCGCCCCAATTCGTCATACAGCCAGCGGCGCACGTCCCCCACCGTCGTGACGCCGGGCTTCACCACCTCCGGCGAGAAGGCCCGCTTCACCATCCGCTCCGTGAGCGCCACCAGCGTGCGGTAGTGCTCCAGCTCCTCGGGGATGCGCGTGTCCAGGTACTCCTCGATGAGCGGCGCCGCGCTGACGAAGCGTGCCTCCGCCTCGGGCCCCAGCGCCTCGACGAGGTACGTGTACGCATCCCGCGTCAGGCTGTGCGTCACCGCGCGCCTGCCGCCGATTCCCAGCGCGATGGTGGCCGGCTTGTACTGCTTCTCGAGCTCCCCCAGCACCTGCTTGTAGACCCGCGTCTGCTCCGGCACATCGAAGAAACGGGTGAGGTTCTCCTCCTCGTAGGCCGGGAGCGCGTACTTCTTCAGCCCCTGCTCGCCCGCGTCGATGAAGACGAAGACGTCGCGCAGCCCCGCGTAGGGCCGCGGCGGCGCCACGTACTGGGTGAGCGGATCATCGTGGAACTCCTCGTTCACGATGATCCACATGCCCACGCCGTGCTGACGCATCATCGGCAGGAGCAGCGCGTGGCGCTTCTTCAGCCAGGCCTCGCGCACCTCGAGCTGTTGGGACCAGGACAGCAGCCGGGGAGCCTCCGCGCCGGTGGGAGCGGGGCGGGCCGTGGCACACGCCAGGTTCAGGGCAAGCAGACAGGTGACGACTGCACGACGGTCCAACGACATCATCGAGCGACTCCAGAACGAGGGGCGCCCAGGTTACTCCCGCGAGCCGGTGGCGCGCGGCTTGCTCCACTCCCTCCCTGGCCCATCTGGAGGCGCAAGTCTTGCGCCTGGAATGGCCGGGGGGAGGCTGCCCATGAAGGAACTGCGCGAAACGGAAGGAAACTGCTTGTCCATCCACCGGGTGTCGACCGGGTTCGGCGAGAACGAGGAGGAGATCCGCTGGACGGTGAAGTGTCCGGACTCCCACCACGTGGTGGAGCTGGACACGTGCGAAGGCTGCCCACACCTGGAGCACATCCAGCGGGGAGTGGCCGGGCCCGAGCGCCTCCAGTGCCATCCCCAGGTGAGGCCGTCCGCCCCCCCACCGAGCGAAGCCTACGATCCACTGCTGCCCCCGCTGCTCGAGCACACCCGCGTGCACGAGCTGATGACGCAGGACGTCTACTGCGTCGACGAGGAGGTGATCGCCGAGGAGCTGGCGGAGCTGTTCGCCACGCGCAAGGTGAGCGGCGTGCCGGTGCTGGACGAGGACGAGCGCCTGGTGGGAGTGGTGAGCCGGGCGGACCTGCTGCGGACCTCGGAGGAAGAGGAGGACACGCCGAGGCTGCACCCCGAGCGCGCCGGAGCCACGGCCTCCGAGTTGATGAACGCCTCGCCCGTGGTGGTGCATGAGGGAACGACGGTGCCCCAGGCGGCGGCGGTGATGGCGTCCGCGAAAGTCCACCGTGTGCTGGTGGTGTCCGCCGAAGGCAAGGTGGTGGGAGTGCTCAGCGCGATGGACGTGGTCCGCTGGGTGGCGCGCAAGGCGTGTTACGCGGTGTGAGCCCCCCGCACCGTCGAACGCCTCGTGGGAGCCGGGTGGGCTGGCCCGTGCTGCACCGTGCTTGTAGAGTGCGCCCGCGCCAGCGCTCCAGGTGAGCCACCGGTAGCGCTCGTGGCATGCGAGCGGCGAGGCAACAGCGTGTCTGAGCGGACTCCGAAACTGAGCGGCATGGCGGGCTTCACGACGGTGTGGCTGGGCCAGGTGGTGTCGGTGCTCGCCACGCAGATGACTGCGTTTGGCGTGACCCTGTGGGTGTACGAGCGGACGGGGAGCGCCACGGCGCTGGGGCTGACGCAGTCCTGCTACATGGCGCCGCTGCTGCTGTTGTCTCCGCTGGCCGGGGTGCTGGTGGACCGCTACGACCGCAAGTGGCTGATGGTGGCGAGCGACCTGGGGGCGGGGTTGGGCACGGTGACGATGCTGGTGCTGCAGTCCCTGGGATGGCTGGAGACGTGGCACCTGTACGTGGTGAACGCGGTGATGGGGGCCTTCCAGAGCCTGCAGTGGCCCGCCTGGTCCGCGGCGGTGAGCACGATGGTGCCGAAGGAGCAGCACGGGCGGGCCAACGGGATGATGTCGCTGGTGGAGGCGGGGCCGGGCGTGCTGGCGCCGCTGCTGGCGGGGGCGCTGATGCCGCTGATCCACCTGCGGGGACTGCTGGTGCTGGACGTGCTCACCTTCCTGGTGGCGGTGGGCACGATACTGAGGGTGCACGTGCCCGCACCGCGGGC
The DNA here is from genome assembly GCF_057119385.1 of Archangium sp. Classification (NCBI taxonomy): domain Bacteria; kingdom Pseudomonadati; phylum Myxococcota; class Myxococcia; order Myxococcales; family Archangiaceae; genus Archangium; species Archangium sp. The sequence continues at coordinate 28,078 of NZ_DBNGVP010000189.1, forward strand.
CAGCGCCGAGGGACGGCGGGCACGGGGGAGCATGCTGGAGGAGTCGCTCTACGGCTTCCGCTACATCGTGGCGCGGCCGGGCCTGCTGGGGCTGCAGCTGGTGGTGTTCGCGGGCAACATGGTGGTGGGAATGGGCTTCACGGTGCTGGCGCCGCTGCTGCTGTTGCGCACGGGGCACGATGGGCTCGTCTTCGGCACGGTACAGTCCATGGGCGCGCTGGGCGGAGTGGTGGGTGGGGTGCTCATGAGCGCATGGGGAGGACCTCGGCGCCGGGTGCACGGGGTGCTGATGAGTTGGCTCATCGCGGGGCTGTTCGGCCAGGTGCTGCTGGGGATGGGACGGAGCCTTCCGGCATGGGGCACGGCGATGTTCGTGCTCGGGCTGGTGGCCGCGGTGAGCAGCACCTGCAACCAGACGCTCTGGCAGGCGCAGGTGGCGCCGGACATCCAAGGCCGGGTGTTCACGGCGAGGAGGCTGGTGGCGTGGCTGGCGGTGCCGCTCGCGCCCCTGCTGGCCGGCCCGTTGGCGGACCACGTCCTGGAGCCGGGCATGAAGGAGGGTGGAGGCCTGACGGGGCTGTTTGGCGGCTGGGTGGGCACGGGCCCGGGAGCGGGCATGGCGCTGCTCTGCGTGCTCTCCGGCCTGCTCATGGCGCTGGTGAGCCTGGGAGGCTACCTGTGGCCGGCGGTGCGGGAGGTGGAGGGACCTCGAGCCGAGCCGCAACCGGTCTCCCTCGAGGGGCAGGTCTGACCGCTGTCCCTGGCTCGATGCGTGCCACCGGGCCACGGCACGCCGTCCTGCTGGGAGGGCGGCCCGGGGCTCCTTGCGGGTGAGGTAGCGGGCGGTTACACCCATGGGGTGACCGACGTGAGAGACCCGCACGTACAGGACGCGCTGCGGCAGGCATGTGACGAGCTCGGGTTGCCCCTCACCTACCGTGGCTGCGTCCATCCGCTCCTGCGAGACCCCGAGGGCGAATGGCCCCAGTGCTGCGGCGGGGGCTGCTACCCGTGCTCGCAGACGCTCGTCGATGTCGCGGTGCGCACGCTGGAGTTGCTCGGCACTCCGCGCACCTCACCCTTGTAACGCTCGATCGAGCTCCTCCAGGGCCGCGCGCCCGCCGCGGAATACAGGCCAGCCATCCCCCACCAGCACCGTGTCGATGCGCGGCCATGCCGTGAGCAGCTCACGCACCGAGGCCCGGGCCCGGTCCCGGTCCTTCAGCTTCGCGTCCGGCAGGAGGTTGAGCCGGCCACCCATGTGGCCGCGAATCAGGTCTCCCGTCACCAGCGTGGTGTCCTCGAGGAGCAGAGCCAGCTCGCCGGGCGTCTTGGAGCCGTGCAGTTCCATCGCCATCAGCCCGGGGACGAGCTCATCCCCCGTGACGAGCCACCGGTCGCACTCGAGAGGAAAGGTGTCCGCCTCGGCGCGGGGACCGGCCACCTTCGCGCCGAAGGTGGAGACCAGCTCGCGGGTGTTGCGCACATGCTCCGAGTTGGTCACCACCACCCAGGCCACGCCACCGAGCGAGCGCAGGTGCGCGGCATCGTGCGTGGACTGAGGGAGCGGGTCGATGACCACGTTGCCCTCGGGGCGCACCCACAGGACGCTGTGGAAGTCGAGGTTGCGCGCCTCGTCAAACACGGACCAGCCGAAGAGATCTTTGCGGTGCAAGGCTTTCATGATGCCCGAGACTACGCGGGCTCAACCCGTGGTCCGCAACGCTTCCGGCAAGGGTGTGCGTTCGGACAACCACTCCACCGCTCCCGGCGCGTAGAAGAGCGCGCGGATCCACGGCAGCTCGCGGAACCGGCCCGGCTCCACCCCGTACACCCCGCCCTCCTCCCGCAGCCAGCCCACCGCCCGCGCGTGCTCCAACTGCGGCCCGTACAGCGTCTCCAGCTCCACGCCCGCGAAGGCCCGGAAGCGCGCCGGGTCGATGAGCCCGAAGTTCAACGAGAGCAGCACGTACTTCGCGCACCGTTCCGCGTCCGGCAGCGTGTACCCGTCCTCCTCCGGCAGCACCGCCCCGCCCTCCACCGCCCTCACGTACGCGTCCACCTCGTACGGCGCGAACCACCAGCGCGAGCCCACCAGGCTCGATGCGTAGTTGCCCGCGCCCACGTACGGCAGCCCGTCCAACAGCCGCCCCTCGAAGTACGGCGACGTCCCCGTCTCCCCCGCGTGCCGCGAGAAGTTCACCGAGCCATAGGGCGCGTGGAAGCCGTTCGCCGTCAGGTGCTCATACGCCAGGTCGTACAGCGTCCCGTAATCCCCCGGCGTGGGCCGCACCGCCGTCAGCTTCGGCATCGCGCGCCCCGCTCCCCGGTACAGGCAGTCGTACGTCGTCACCGAGTCCACCGGCAGCGCCGTCACCCGCTCGAGGTCCTGCCACCAGTGCTCCCGCGTCTGCCCCGGCAGCCCGAACACCAGGTCCACGTTCACCCGGCGGAAGCCCACCGCCGCCAGCGCCTCCACCGCCCGCTCGCCCAGGCTCCGCTGCGCACGCCGGTTCACCTGCGCCAGCGTCTCGTCATTCGTGCTCTGCAGCCCCATCGACACCCGATCCACCCCACCCGCCTTCAGCACCGCCAGCCGCTCCCCGTCCGTCGCCGCCACCCGCGGCGTCGTCTCGATGGACACCGGCCACGCCACCTCGCACCGCCGTCTCCACGGGCGCAACGCCTCCAGCACCCGCTCGAGCCACTCCGGCGCCAGCAGCGTCGGCGTCCCTCCGCCAATGTCGATGCCCGGCACCGTGCACCCCGACGGCAGCGCCGCGTCCAACCGCTCGAGCTGCGCGCACAGCGCGTCCACGTAGCGCGCGTGCACCGCCGCGCCCTTCCGCAGATCCACCGCGAAGTTGCAGTAGAAGCACTTCGCCTCGCAGAAGGGCACGTGCACGTACAGCAGCACCCGCTTCAGCGTCTCCAGCGTCACGCCCGCTCCAGCCGGTGACGTGAAGCGCTCACGGAAGTACTCCCGCGAGGGCGGGTACTGAATCGTGAAGTCCAGCGGCCGCGCCGAGGCCAGCGCCAGCGCCCGCCTCCAGCTCACCGCCGCGACTCCTCGGCGATGATGCGCGCCACCGCCGCCACGTCCTCCTCCGCCAGCGTCTGGTGGATGCCCACGAAGAGCGACGCCTCCGCCAGCGCCGTGCAGTTCGCCAGCCCGTCGTGCGGCAGGTCCTTCCACGCCGGCTGCCGGGTGATGGCTCCGCCCATCAACGTGCGCACCTCCACCCCGCGCCCCATCAGCCGCTCGGCCAGCCCCGCCGCGCTCCCCTGCTTCACCGAGAACGGGAACACGAAGGGCGAGCCGTTGTCCTCCGGCGCCGCGTACACCGTCAGGCCCCGCTCGTCCCGCAGCGCCTCGTACAGCGTGGCGTAGTGCGCGCGCCGCTTCGCCTCGTGCGCCTCCCATTTGCGCAGTTGGAAGCGCCCGAAGCATGCGTTCAGCTCGGACATCTCCAGGTTGTGCCCCATGCGCACGTAGTGGAAGTTGTGGTGGATGCCCGGCGGCGCCGTGCACGCACCCGGGTCATAGTGACAGGTGCACTCGCGGCCCCAGTGCGTCACCGACTCCACCACCCGCTGCCAGCTCGCGTCCGGGCACACCACCGCGCCCCCTCCGAACGAGGACAGGTGGTGCGGATGGTAGAAGCTCCACGTCGCCAACGTCCCGTACGCGTGCGCCGGCTTCCCGCCGATGCGCAGGTCCATCGTCTCGCACGCGTCCTGCAGCACCAGCAGGTCCCGCTCCCGCGCCAGCTCGAGCAGCGCCTCCAGCGCCGCCGGGAAGCCCAGGAAGTGCGTCACGCACACCACCCGCGTCTCCGGCCGCAACGCGCGCCGCACCGCCTCCGGGTCGATGCAGAAGCCGCCCGGCTCCGTGTCCACCACCGTCACCGCGAAGCCCGCGGTGCGCAGCGACGACACCGTCGTGGGAAAGGTGAAGCCCGCCGTCACCGCGTGCGCCCCGGGGCCCGTGCGCTCCGCCAACGCGAGCGCCGCCGCCAGGTTCGCCGAGCTGCCCGAGTTCACCAGCGCCAGGTGTCCCGCACCCAAACGCCCGCCCAGCTCCCCCGCGAAGGCCTTCAGGTTCGCCCTCGCGGGGCCCAGCTGCTCCGCCACGAAATGCTCGAAGCCCTCCGTCTCCACCGGGCCGGTGCAGGGATACCGATAGCGCGCCATCTCGCCTCCGCGCTCAGCGCGCCTGCTTCTGCGCCGGCTGCGGCAGATCCGGATCAATGCCCCGGGCGATCCAATCCACCGCCTTCGTCTCCCACTCCGGATCCTTCAGCGCGTCCAGGTAGCGCTCATAGGCGTACACGCCCGTGGCCTTCGCCAGCCGGAGGATTTGAATCAACGCCACCGTGCTGTCCAACACCACCACGGAGCGCTCCATGCCGTGGCCACGCAGCCACACCATCGACTCCTTGATGAGCTCCTGGGTGTCCGGCGGGTTGGCCTTCTGTGATCGCGAATCCACCAGCAACCCGAAGGGCTTCCCGTTCAGGGCTACCACCCGCGAGCGCAGATCCTCGAACCAGGCCCGCGCCTCCGCCGGAGTGATGTACCCGGGCGCGTGCACCCGGAAGCCGTAGTCCGTGACGACGTTTTGTGGGACAGGCATCACTTGCCTCGTGTTCCCGGTGGGAGGCGCCCCTCGCGCCCCGCTCTGCCGGAATGGGAACGCCCAGCTTAGCCCGAACTCTCTTCCACTCGGAAATTCAAGGGGTTGGACGCGGGGCGCGCGCCCCTATCACATCCAAAATCCAGCCGAATTGAAATCTTTTAACTTACTTGTTTTCCCGCTGAAGAATCTGGGGTAATTTGCGCAACCGACACACCGCGTCGCGCGCACGCGCTCCTCGAAATCTCAGTACCCGAGATTTCCTCGAGGTCCACAAACCCGCTGTTCTGGGGAAGCGCGCACCCCGAACGTCGAATGAAGAAAGGGGAATCCGTGTCCCAGCCCGCCCTCGCCAAGGCCCTCACCCGTGCCCTCCTCCGTGGAGAGAGCACCTCCGCCCTGTTCCCGCAGGGGATGAGCCCGCTGAGGGACGGGAGGATGGAGGCGGAGGGAGCGGAGCCGCACGCCCGGCAGGAGGAGCCCCAGACGCGGCTGGCGCTGCGCTCCTTCCACTCGTTCGAGGATCTCACGGTGGCGGAGGCGCTGCTGGCGCACCTGGAGGCCGAGCAGGTGGACGCGGTGTTCGGCATCCCCGGGGGCAACATCGCGCCGCTGGTGCAGGCGCTGCGGCGGCAGTCGCGCATCCGCTTCATCATCGGCAGCCACGAGGGCGGCTCGGCCTTCATGGCGGACGGGTACGCGCGCGCCACGGGCAAGCTGGGCGTGTGCGCGGTGACGGCCGGCCCCGGGGCCACCAACGCGATGACGGGCGTGGCCTCGGCGCATCTGGATCAAGTGCCGGTGCTGACCATCAGCGGGCAGGTGTCCACCGAGCGCTTCGGGCTGGGCGCCATCCAGGAGAGCACCGACGAGGGCGGCATCAACACCGCGGAGATGTTCCGCCACTGCACGGCCTCGAGCACCACCATCGTGGACGCCAGGAGCTTTCCGCGGCTGATGGAGCGGGCGCTGAAGACGGCGCACGCGCTGCCGCACGGCGCGGTGCACGTGAGCCTGCCCACCAACATCGCCCGGCAGAAGCTGGCGAAGGTGTGCGTGCCCACGGCACCGGGCTCCTGGAAGGGCACCCTGCCCGCGGCGCCGGCCTCCGAGGTGTACACGGCCTTCGAGTTGCTGCGTCACGCGAAGCGGCCGCTGGTGTACCTGGGCTCGGGCGCGCGCGAGGCGCTGGAGAGCCGGGGCGCGGAGTTCTCCGCGTTCGTGCGCCGCTATTGCCTCCCCGTGGCCACCAGCCTGCGCGGCAAGGGGCTGTTCTCCGAGGAGGATCCCCTCTCGCTGGGTGTGCTGGGCATCGCCGGCAGCAAGCGCGCCGAGCAGTACCTGGGCGAGGGCGTGGACGTGTTGATGGTGCTGGGCAGCCGCCTGGGCGAGTGGGCCAGCAAGAGCTTCTCCTCGCTCTTCGAGGCGGCGCACACCGTCATCCAGGTGGATGCCACGCCGTCGGTCATCGGCCAGTTCCTGCAGGTGAACCTGCCCATCGTGGCGGACGTGGGCTCGGTGGTGGCGGGGCTGGTGGAGTTCGGCCACGGGGCCACGCCGGGCAGCGAGGCGCAGGTGCGCGAGCGCCGCCAGCACCTCAACGCGCTGAACCTGGCCCACCGCGCGGCCGCGCCCGTGCTGCCCGAGGACGGCCCGCTCAAGCCGCAGCACGTGATGGAGGAGCTCAACCCGCACCTGCGCGCCCACACGGACCTGTACGTGGACATGGGCAACTGCACCGGCTGGGCCACGCACTGTCTGCGCATCACCCCGCCGGCCCGCGTCTTCTACCCGTGCGGCCTGTCCTCCATGGGCTGGTCCATGGGCGCGGTCATCGGCGGGAAGGTGGGCAGGCCGGAGAACACGGCGATTGCCCTCACCGGGGACGGCTCGTTCCTGATGAATGGCACGGAGCTCGTCACGGCGGTGCGCTACGGGGTGGGGGCCGTCTACATCGTCCTCAACGACAACTACCTGGGGATGGTGAACCACGGCGAGCACGCCCAGTCGGGGGGCGAGTACGAGCTGGACGACCCGTACTTCAGCCTGGGAGATCCGGACCTGGTGAAGTTCTCCGAGTCGCTGGGCGCGCGGGCGTACGAGGTGACGCGGCCGGGCCAGCTGGCGGAGCTGCTGCCCGAGGTGCTCCAGCGCGCGGACACGGAGCGCCGGCCGCAGGTGCTGGTGTGCCGCATCGACTACCGCGAGGTGCCGCCGTACGGGGACCGGTTCGCCGCCGTCGCCTCGGCCCCGAAGGAGGGCTGAGCGCGGATCCGCCTTCGCGGGTAGAGTCCGGGCCCAGGAGCCCGGAATGAACCAGCCCCCCGCCACGCCGTCCGCCAGCGAATCGGCCGTCCCCCTCGCCGCGACAGGAGCTCCCGTGCCGGAGCCGCGGGGCTTCTTCGGCCACCCGCGCGGGCTCTCCACGCTCTTCTTCACGGAGCTGTGGGAGCGCTTCAGCTACTACGGCATGCGGGCGCTGCTCTTCCTCTTCATGACGGCGGCGGTGGAGAAGGGCGGCCTGGGCTTCGACACGGGCAAGGCGGGGGCCATCTACGGCCTGTACACCTCGGGTGTGTACCTCACCGCCATGCCGGGCGGGTGGCTGGCGGACCGGCTCATCGGCCAGCGGCGCGCGGTGCTGTATGGCGGCATCATCATCGCCCTGGGGCACTTCAGCATGGCGCTGCCCGGGACGCTCTTCTTCTTCCTGGGGCTGCTGCTCATCGTCATGGGCACGGGGCTGCTCAAGCCCAACATCAGCACCATGGTGGGCGGCCTCTACCCCGAGGGCGGTGCCCGGCGGGACGCGGGCTTCTCCATCTTCTACATGGGCATCAACATCGGCGCCTTCATCGCGCCGCTGCTGGTGGGCTACCTGGGGGAGAAGGTGAACTGGCACCTCGGCTTCGGCGCCGCGGGCGTGGGCATGGTGTTCGGCGTCATCCAGTACCTGGTGGGCGGCAAGCACCTGGGCAACGTGGGGCAGAAGCTCCCGAGCGAGCCCCCGGCTCCCGGACAGGCGGAGCGCGGCGGCGGCTCGCGCACGCTGGGGCTCGCGGTGGTGGGGGTGTTGGGCGGGCTGCTGGTGGTGCTGCAGCTGCTCGGCGTGGTGGACCTGACGACGGCGGTGGGCCTGGCCAACGCGGGCGGCCTCATCATCGTGACGCTGGCGCTCGCCTTCTTCCTCTTCCAGTTCACGGCGGGTGGGCTGGACGCCACGGAGAAGCGGCGGCTGTCCGTCATCGGCGTGCTCTTCATCTGCTCGGCCATCTTCTGGGCGGGCTTCGAGCAGGCGGGCTCCTCGCTCAACCTCTTCGCCCGCGAGCTCACGGACCGAACGGTGTTCGGCTGGCAGATGCCGGCGAGCTACCTGCAGGCCGTGAACGCGCTGCTCATCATCAGCTTCGCGCCGGTGTTCGCGTGGCTGTGGGTGTGGCTCAACAAGCGCGGGCTCGAGCCGTCCAGCCCGGCCAAGTTCTCGCTGGGCCTGGTGCTGCTGGGCTCGGGCTTCGGGGTGATGGTGGCGGCGTCACTGGCGGCCGCGGGAGGCCAGCAGGTGAGCCCGCTGTGGCTGGTGCTCACCTATCTGCTGCACACGCTCGGGGAGCTGAGCCTCAGCCCGGTGGGACTGAGCACGGTGACGAAGCTGTCCCCCCAGCGGGCGGTGGGTCAGATGATGGGGGTGTGGTTCATGTCCATGTCGCTGGGCAACCTCATCGCCGGGCGGGTGGCCGGGCAGTTCGAGGCGATGCCCCTGCCCCAGCTCTTCGGCGCGGTGGCCGCCGTGGCCATCGCCGCGGGCCTGGTGCTGTCGCTCTTCGTGCGCCCCATCCGGCGGATGATGAGCGGGGTGCACTGAGCCCGCGGACGGCTCAGCGCGAGGCCCTGAACTCGGCGGCGAAATCGAGGAACTTCAGGGCCGCCTTCCGGTGGTCCCCCTGGCAGTCCTGAAGGTATTTGACGTGCCAGCCCTCGCCCGGGGCCTCCTTCTTGACGTCCCGGAGCCAGTCCTGGAAGGGCTCCACCGTCAGGTCCTTGCTCTGGTTGAAGACGGAGTTCCGGATCCATCCCGTGGTGAAACAATAGAGGGATTCGACGGTGTCCTGTCCCGTGAGAAAAGACAGGTCCTGCCCTTCGTGCATCCGCTGCCGGAGCCAGAGCAACGCATCGACCAGTTCCACCTGACGCCCCCCCCACTCCCTGGGAAGAGGTCCGTAGGTCGCGGCGATTCTCCCGTCCAGGGCCCCGGCCTTGCCTCTTGGAGCTAGACCGAAACGCTCCACGTACCCGGCAACCAGATCGAGCAGCACCAACGCGGCTTTCTCATGGTCGCCCTGGCAGTCTCGCAGAGGCTTGACGTACCAATCTCGATGCAATGGCTCTCCCTGGCTGTCGTGGTACCAGTCCAGGAACTCCTGCCATGCCAGGTCATACCCCCCGTTGAAATGGGTATGAGCGCTCCAGCCATGAATGAAGGGAAGGATGGAATCAGCGCTCTCACTGCCGGTGACGAACCACAACGCATGCCGCTCCATCACCCATTGGCGATCCCGGACCAGCACATCGAGCAGCCCCACCCTCCGCCCACGCCATTCCTCGGGGAGAGGAACCGTCTTGACGACCTCTTTGCCGCTCACAGTGTCTCCACGATTTCGTGAACGATACGACTGCCCGAGTCCGTGCTCAGCCTGGCGATGTATTCGCGAAGGGGAAGACCCGCCAGCCCTGTATAGGCATCGATGACCCTGTCATCCAGCTGCACCGCCACATGATGCCCGGTCGACGAGATCTGTAGATTCTTGACCAGCACTCCGTCCTTGAGCACATCGAAGCCCAGGTTTTTTCGTGAGCCTTCCACGGTGAACCGGATGAACACCGGCTTCTGCGCGAGCTCGCGCAGTCCCTCGTGGATGGCCCTGGCCACCTTCTCGCATTCACCCGCGCGGCGGTTCGCCACGGCGAAGGCATTCTGGAACGCCACCAGCCAGCCCGGCATCCTGCCCAGGTCCCTGAGCAGCAGGTACTGCTCGACGACACACTTCATCTCCCCCATGAGCAGACAGGCCTTGAGCCGGGCACGGATCGACTCGTCTTGTGGCCCGGGAGCAGAAGCCCGCGCCACCTGACAGAAGAGCAGCACCACCAGGAGAACAGACCCGCTCCACCTGTGGGTGCTTCTCGCCGTGCTCATCGTCCAGACAGCATAGCGGGAGTGACCCGGTCCGGTGCAGCCGCACCGGCGGTGAATTCACCCGCCCAACAGCCGTGGCCAGTCGTCCGCGCTGTCGAACAGGTGCACGCCGAGCCGCTCGCAGACCTCCTGGTGCACCCGGGCCGCCGCTCCGCCCACCCAGATGGGCGTCTCCTTGGGCACCCCCGCCACGATGCGCGCCAGCGACTCCTCGAAGTCCTGCGCCCCGTGGTCCGTCACCGCCGACAACCCCACGAGCTCCGCCTTCAGCTCGCGCGCCACCCGGCCCACCTCCGCCGCCGGCGTCCGCTGGCCCAGCAGCGTCACCGACAGCCCCCCATGCCGCATCCGCAGCGCCGCGCCCAACAGGCCCAGCTCGTGCTGCTCGTCCGGAAAGCATGCCAGCACCACCCGCCTGCGCCCCGTGTCCGGCGCCGCGTGCAGCAGGCTGATGACCCGCGCCCGCACCTCCTGCGTCACCAGGTGCTCCTGCCCCACCGAGAACGCCCCCGCGTGCCAGCGCTCGCCCACCTCGCGCAGCAGCGGCACCAGCACCTGCTCGTAGGCCTTCAGCGGTGTCAGCGACGCCAGCACCTCGTCGAGCACCCGCGACACCCGCCGCTGGTCCAATGCCGCCGCCGCCCCCAGCACCTCGTCCCGCCAGGCCGTCAGGCTCGTGGCCCCTGGCTCCGGCGTGGCCTCGGGCGCCGGCGGCGCCGTGTCCAGCTCCTCCTGCAGCTGCGGCAACATCGTCGCCGCCTCGCTGATGGACACGCCCTCCTCGGTGAGCTGCTTGAGCCGCCGCAGCAGCGCCACGTCCCGGTCCGTGTACACCCGGTAGCCCGACGGCGTGCGCCGGGGCGCCAGCACCCCGTAGCGCCGCTCCCACGCGCGAATCAGCTCCACCCTCACCCCCGACAGCTCGGCGGCGACGTGGATTCTATAGCTGCGCTCGGCCATCCCACTCCTCCTCCGCCCCCAACCTCCTCAGGTGCGGTTCGACGCGCCGCGCGCCTGCTGCCAGAGGGCCATCAGCTCCTCCGTGGACTCCGCGTACTGTGCTCCCACGTTGAAAATGACCTTCAGGTGCTCACGCGCGCCCGGCCCCCCTACTACTACCATCGCCGGAGCACACGCCTCCACCGCGCTCTGCAACACCTGGCGCAGCTCGTCCGCCTCCCGTCGTCTCACGCACGAGAGCGCCACCACGTCCGGAGTCACCTGCACGCACGCTCCGCGCAACGCCTCGGCCGGAGTGTCCGCCCCCAACAGCGTCACCTGCCAGCCCCTGCGCTTGAGATGCAGGCCCAGTGCCAGCAACCCGCCCTCGTGCATGTCACGTTCTGGACAGGCCAGCAGCACCCGGGGGCCCCCCGGCCGGGAATCCTCGGCCAGCAGCAGCGCCCGCAGCCGCTGGCGGATGAGCGCCGAGGCCAGGTGCTCCCGCGCGATGTCCAGCCGATGACCCATCTCCCGCAGCAGCGGCATGAGCACGGTGTCCACGTAGGGCTCCACCGCCAGGGCCGCCTGCGCCTCGCCCAGCACCCGGTCCGCCGCGTCCCCGTCCAGCACCATCACCGCCGACCAGAAGCGCTCCTCCAGCCGCTCGCGCACCGGCAGCTCCGCCACCGGCACCGTGCGCACCTGGGCGATGGCCTCACTCACCGACAGGCCGTCGGAGATGAGCGTCGCCACCCGGCGGACGTTCTCCACCTCTTCCCGCGAGTAGACGCGGTAGTTGCTCTCGTTGCGGTGCGGGCGCGGAAAGCCATAGCGCCGCTCCCACGCCCGAAGCGTGGCCTCGCGGATGCCCGTCAGCCGGGCGATGGTCCGGATGCGCAGCAGCGTCATGCCGAGGGCGCCCTCCCCCGCACCGCGTCCCAGCGCTCCGCCACGCCCATGCCCCCCGACACCACCCGCGTGAAGCCCTCCAGGCCCGTCACCTCCGCCAGCCGGCGCACCGCTCCCTCCAGCTCCGACTGGAAGCGCGCCAGCGCCCCCGCCCCGTGCGGCGTCCCCACCTCCACCAGCACGTCCGGCCGCTCGTGCTCGAGGAAGACATAGCGGATGGCCAGCGGCACGCACTCCACCTGCCCCACCCGCGCCAGCAGCTCCACCCCGCGCTCCAGCTTCAACGGCAGCACCCCGAAGGGGCGCAGTCCGCCCTCCGGGAAGATGCACACCGCGGCGCCCGGCTTGCGCAGCAGCTCACGCGCGTAGCGCAGCGTCTCCAGCGACGAGGCCGCCTCGCCCCGGCGGATGCTGAAGGCGCCCAGCCTCGACAGGAAGCGGTAGCGCTCCAGGTTCTGCTCCTCCATCACGCAGTACGCATCCCAGCCCGCCGCCTTCCCCAGCTGGTGCAGCACGAAGCCGTCCCACCAGTTGGAGTGGTTCGCGTACACCAGCCGCGCCCCCTCTCCTCCCGGCAGCTGCCCGCGCACCCACAGGCCCCGGAACGCCGACCGGAACTTCCACCCCACGTACCCGTCGAGCACCCACCCGAAGAGCCCTCCCTTCGCCGCGCGTATCACGGCACCCGCGCCTCCCGCCGCGAAAGGAGGACCGTGAAGAGCGTCAGCCCGAGCGACACCATCACGCTCGTCAGCAGGAAGAAGAGGATCTCCTCCAGCGGCACCCCGGCCACGTACACGCCCAGGTGCTTGCCCTCGCCGAAGTTCCAGATGCCCACGCGGATGGCCAGGTGGTCCGCCACCGCCAGGTACGTCCCCACCACCAGCGCCGGTGGCAGCACCGCCCACAGCACCGCCCCCGTGCGGCTCCGGAAGTGGTGCACCAGCACCGCCAGCTGCAGCACGATGAAGGGCACCGCCCACGACAGCAGGTGGATCATGTACGCCCAGCGCGACTCCATCATGACGCCACCTCCTTGGCGTCCGCCGGCCGAGGCTTGGGCACCGCGGCGCCCTCGGCCGGACGGCGCTGGGGCTCGGGAGACTCGAGCACCCGCAGCAGCCGCGCGCGCGCCCACAGCCCCACCAGCAGCGTCTGCAGCCCGAAGAAGAGGTACTCCTCCACCGGCAGGTAGCCCAGCTTGATGCCCCAGATGAGCTCCGGCTTGAAGCCCCACAGGCCCCACTTCACCGCCAGGTTGTCCCACGGAGACGTCGCCGCGTAGACCACCACCATCAGCAGCCCCATGGGCGCCAGCCCCCGTGGCGTCAGCGTGCGCCGGTAGCGCACCAGCTGGAAGAGAATCGGCAGGACGACGAACAGTCCCAGGAAGCGTGCGTACGTCATCCCCGGCCTCCACCGAGCTCCGGCGACATGCGGCCCCCGGAATACAACGCGTAGGTGCGGCCCCGCCACGTCACCCGCGACGGCCGCACGAGAGAAGTCATGAACGCGGCGAGCAACAGGGCCTCGCCGAGCAGCCAGTCCCACAGCAACGGGGCCGGAGGGGTGAACCCGATACCCTCACCCCGTCCCTCTCCCGAGGGGAGAGGGGAAGCAGGCGCAGTGGGCGTGGTGAGCACGGTCAGGCGCCAGGAGAGCAGGGTTCTCACCATGAGGAGACCCGCGACTCCCGCCGACAGCCACATGGAGCCCATCAAAAGGCTGAGCGCCAGCAACGGCCACGTCGGCGTGAAGAGCAGCGGCACCGTCGGGTACAGCCCCGGCCGGTGGCTGCTCAGCACCTGCATCCACCTCGTGAAGCGCTCCAGCGCCGCGCTCCACGTGCCCGGCGCCATCGGCACCAGCGCGGGCACCTCGCACAGCTCAACCTCGAGCCCCTTCGCGTGCAACCGCTTGGACAGCTCCAGGTCCTCGCCGATGTGGTCCTCCAGCGGCCGGAGCTCCGCGATCGCCCGATCGCTCAACCCGAGCGCCTTGCCGCACACCGCCTTGGCCCCCGCGCTCATCACGTGCAGCGCCCGGAAGCTGTGGTGCGTACGGCGCAGCAGCCCCGCCACCGCCCGGTCCGCCAGCGCCCGCTCGCCCACCGGCGTCGGCACCGCCGTGCTCAGCGCCGCTCCCGCCTCCACCGGCGCCGCCAGGCCCTCCACCAGCGCTCCCGTCACCGCCACGTCCGCGTCCACCACCAGCACCACCCGCCCGTCCCGCGGCAGCTTCTCCAGCGCGTACAGCAGGTGCCCCACCTTCCGGTTCGGCGCCACCGGGTCGCTCTTCAGCCACAGCACGTCCTGGGGCAGCCTCGGCCGCTGCGGCGAGAGCACCACGTGCGTCAGCGGCCCCGCGTAGTCGATGGGCCTCGCCAGGTTCTCCAGCTCGCGCTCCGTGGGCGCGTCCACCGGACGCAGCAGCAGCACCGGCACCCGCGTGGACCCGGGCGCACGGCGGCGCTGGCTCAACAGGCGCCCCAGCGCCACCGCGCTGAAGCCTCCCGCCAGCACCACCCAGCCCAGGCCCATGGCCACCAGCGCATTCATGCCCCACGCTCCACGCGCGTGCGGAAGTGCGCCATCCAGCGGATGAAGGGCGAGTGGAAACGGCGGAAGTCCGCCACCTCCCCCATCACGTCCAGCCCGTCCCGCCGCGCCTCCACCCGCGCGTAGAAGGGCGAGGACTCCAACAGCCTCGGCGCGCCCACCGCCTCGTTGCCCGCGTACAGCTTCGCCGGCACGCGCAAGCCCCAGCCCGTCAGGCTCGTGTCGCGCGCCTCGGCCAGCAGCGGCCTCCGCTCGGCCTTCGTGCCCAGCGCGCCCGCCGTCACGCGCAGCGGCGCCACCCCGCCCGGCAGGTGGTAGTCCACCACCGTCTCCTCCAGCCCGTGCACCCGCGCCCAGTGCCACCCCGGCAGCCGCGCGCCCAGCAGCTCCTCGCCATGGTTGGTGTCGTGGTAGCCCATTCCCTCCGCCACCACGCCCTCGGAGGACACCTCCAGCCGAGCCTTCGCCCGCGGCGCCAGCGCCCGCCAGTAGTGCGGCAGCCCCGGCACCAGCTGCACCTCCTCCGCCGCCGTCACCTGGGGCTCCAGCTCCAGCCGCGCGCGCAGCGGCCCACCGAAGGGCGCGCACCGCTCGTCCACCTCCATGCGCACCGCGCCGTCCAGCCCGTACTCCAGCAGCGAGCCGCCGACGCGCAGCGCCCGGCCTCCCCGCTGCACCTGCACCGCCGCGTGCGGGTACTCGCTCAGCACCCAGCGCCGGCCCGTGCCCCGGTGGTACAGCGCGAAGTTCACCGCGCAGTGCTCCAACGGCAGCGCGCCCCGCTTCACCCCCGCCGAGTAGCGCGGAGAGAAGAGCGAGCCCACCATGAAGATGCACACCGCGCTGTACTCGCCCGCCGTCACGTCGGCGTAGAACCAGCGGTACGCCCCCGGGGTGTCCGGCAGCGGCGGCAGCGCGTCGCGCCACGCATACCCCTTCGGCGAGCCGGGGACGGCGAAGTCCATGCGCCTCATGCGCTCCTCCGCAGGTGCTCGGACGCCATCTCCGCGGCGAAGCGGCCGGACAGCATCACCAGCGGAACCCCGCCGCCCGGGTGCGTGCCTCCGCCCGCGAAGAAGAGCCCCGGCGTCCCGCCCCGGATGCGCGGACGGCGGAACGGGCCGAACTTCCCGTGCGGCAGGAAGCCGTAGATGGAGCCGCCCGGCGCGCCCAGGGCCGCCAGGTCCACCGGCGTGCGCTGCCCCACCACCCGCATGCGCCCGCGCAGCTCCGGGTAGTGCACCAGCAGCTTGTCGAACATCTGCGTCTTCACCCGCTCGGCCTGCAGCTCCCACGCGGCCGCCGCCCGCTCGTACGCGGCCGGCTCGCGCGGCAGCGCCGGGGCATTCACCATGACGAAGAGGCCCGTCTTGTCCGGCGGTGCCACCGTCGGGTCCGTCGCCGAGGGGTTGCAGAAGTACACCGTCGGATCATTGGCCAGCTGGCCCCCGAAGAGCTCGTCGAACTCGCGGCGGTAGTCCCGGCCGAAGAGCACGGTGTGGTGCGGCAGCGCGGGGCGGCCATCCACCTCCAGCAGCAGCACGTAGCCCGACAGCGACAGCGGCTCGCTTCCCCGCCCCAGCTTGTCCAGCGGATCCGCGTTCACCACCACCGAGTCGAAGCGCTCCTCGCCGCCCGGCGGCCCCACGCGGTAACCCCGCGCGTCGCGCGTGTAGCCCACCCGCACGTTGAGGTGCACCTTCACGCCCTGGCGCTTCACCGCCGCGCCCAGCCCATCCACCAGCGCGCCGATGCCGCCCTGTACGTGGTGCACGCCATACGCGCGCTCGATGTGGGGGATGAGGGCGTAGGCCGCGCTCGCCTCGTAGGGCGAGGCCCCCGCGTACGTGGCGAAGCGGCCCACGAACTGCTGCATGTGGTCCGTCTTGAAGTGGGCCCGCGCCAGCTCATCCAGCGTGGCCAGCTTCATCCCCTTGGCCATCGCCGTCACGCCCCGCCGCGCCACCCGCGTCATGAAGCCGGCCAGGCCCTCGAAGGGCGCCTCCAGGTACGGCTCGCCCGCGGCGCGCCAGATGGCCTCGGCCTCCTCATAGAAGCCGTGCACCCCGCGCCGCTCGCTGGGCCGCATCTCACCCGCGCTCTGCGCCGTGCGCTCGACGTCCTTGTACGCCACGAAACCGCACCCGTCCGCGAAGCGATAGGTGCACTGGGGCTCCAGCTCGGCGATGGGCGGCAACAGGTCCGCACCGCCCAGGCGCTCGAACAGCCCCTTGACCACGTCCGGCAGCGTGAGCAGCGTGGGCCCGGTGTCCAGCCGGAGCCCGTCCACCCGCACGCACTGCGCCTTTCCTCCGAGGGTGGGGCTTCCCTCGAAGAGCGTGACGTCGTGGCCCTCCTTCGCCAGGAGCCCGGCGGCCGTCAGCCCCCCGATTCCGCCGCCCACCACCGCGACACGCATCGTCTTCATCGCACGGTCCCCTTCCGACGGGCCTCCTCGGCGAGGATCTCCCGCGCACGCTCGGGCCGGTAGACGCGCTCGCGCGCCAGCCAGCGCGACTCCACCAGCCGCGTCCGGCGGCGCTCCGGCGACTGCCGGTAGAAACCCGACAGGCGCGAGGAGCGCTTCACCTTCAACGTCTGTACCTTGTCGTCGCTCATAACCTCACTCCCGTGGTGACCCCCCTGGGAAGAAGAGGCACCGTCACCTCGGGCGTCGGCGGCGCGGGCAGCACGGCCGCCGGCCGCACCAGGATGGTGGAGGCCAGCGCCAGCTTGCGCTTGCCCGGCACCGACAGCCGGCCCTTGAAGACGTCGTAGTCGTTCTGCTCGATGACGCGCAGGATGTCCCCGTAGATGGAGCCCATCAGCTTCACCATGCGCTGGCAGCCGAAGCCGGTGAGCGCGGGGATGCCCGCCGCCGCCCGCGCGTAGTAGGCGCGCGCCCGGTCGATCTGGAAGCGCATGAAGTCGCGCCACCGGTCATCCACCACGCCCGCGCGCAGGTCGTCCACCGTGAGGCCGAAGGCCTCCAGCTCCTCCCGCGGCAGGTAGACGCGGTCGCGGTCCAGGTCCTCCTTCACGTCCCGGAGGATGTTGGTGAGCTGCATGGCGCGGCCCAGGTCCGCCGCCGGCCCGAGCGCCCACTCCGCCGAGCACCCCAGCATGGGCGCCATCATCAGCCCCACCACGCCGGCCACGCGGTAGCAGTACAGGTCCAGCTCGGCCCAGCTCTCGTAGCGGCGCTTCGTCAGGTCCATCTCCATGCCGGAGATGAGGTCCTGCATGGGCTGCTCGGGGACGCGGAAGCGGCGGATGACGTCCTGGAGCGCGGCGAACTCGGCCGGATCCCACGGGCCATCGCCCCCACTGGCGCGCGTGGAGGGCGGAGGCATGCGCGGGTCTCCCAGCTCCGGCACGTCCACGAAGAGCTCGGCCACCGCCCGGCGCGCGCGGCTCAACCGCTCGCCCAGGTCCTCGGGCACCGCGCCCCGGTCCGCGCCGTCCGCCACGTCCACCATGTCGTCCAGGCGCCGGCAGTAGGCATAGAGCGCGAAGGCCGCCTTGCGCCGCAGCCCGAAGAGCATGAACGAGGCGAAGAAGAAGCTCTTGGCGTGATGACGCGTCACGCGCTCCGCCATGTCGTAACCACGGGTCACCAGGATGTTGTCCGACTTCTTCATGCCGCCTCCTCGATTGCTCCGCGCCCGTCACTTCCGGGCTCCTTCACCACTTGCGCCGCGCCCGACCACTCCAGGATACGCTCCACCACCAGCCGCGCGGAGATGAGCACCGTGGGAAGACCGGTGCCCGGCTGGGTGGAGGCCCCCACGAAGAACAGATTCCGTACCCGGGCATCCTGGTTCGCGGGGCGGAAGGGGCCAATCTGGAAGAAGTTCTGCGCCAGCCCGAACGCACTGCCCCGGGCCAGGTTGAAGGTGGCCGCCCAGTCATCCGGCGTGTAGACGCGCTCCACCTCGATGTCCCGCTCCAGCTCCGGGTAGCCCAGCTCGGCCAGGCGCCGGAACACCTTGGCCCTCACCTTCGGGCCCTCCACCTTCCAGTCCAACCCCGGGTGCTGATGAGGCACCGGCACCAGGACGTAGAGCGAGTCCTTGCCCGGAGGCGCCAGGCTCTCATCCGTGTGCGCCGGAGCGTTGACGTAGAAGCTCGGGTCCTCGGGCACGCGGAAGCGCTCGAAGATGTCGTCGAACGAGCCCTTGTAGTCGCTGCCGAACACCACGTTGTGGTGCTGGAGCCCCTCGTACCGGCGCTTGAGTCCCAGGTAGAGCATGTAGCCACTGGACGTGTAGCGCAGCTTCTTCGCGCGCTTGAGCCGGGTGACGCCCGGGTCCAACAGCTTCTCGTACGCGTAGGGCAGATCCGCGTTACAGAGCACCACGTCCGCCTTCACCACCTGCCCGTCCTCGAGCCGCACGCCCACCGCGCGCGCGCCGTCGGTGAGGATGCGCTGGACGGGCGTGTTGTAGTGCAGCCGCACTCCCTCCTCGCGCGCCACCTTCTCCAGCGCGAGGGGAATGGCGTACAGGCCTCCCTTGGGGAACCACACGCCCACGCCCAGCTCCGTGAAGGGCAGCAGCCCGTACACCGCGGGCGATGCGAAGGGCGACACGCCCAGGTACATCGTCTGGAAGGTCATCGCCGCGCGCAGCCGCTCGTCCTGGAAGAAGCGGCTGACGTCCGCGTACATGCGGCGGTGGGCGCGGACCTGGAAGATCTTCTTGAGCACCGAGGGCGCGAAGTAGTCGGAGATGCCCGCGTAGTTGCGGCCCACCAGGTGGTCCAGGCTGGTGCGGTACTGGGTGCGGCCCTGCGCGAGGAAGGCCAGGTAGCGCGCGTAGCTGCCGGGCTCTATCCGCTCCAGCTCGCGCCCCATGGCGCACAGCTCGGAGGTGAAGGTGATGGCCGAGCCGTCGCGGTAGTGGATGCGGTAGTTCGGGTCACACCGCAGCAGCGTGAGGTAGTCCTCCAGGCGCCGGCCGAGCGAGGCGAACGTCTCCTGGAACACCTCGGGCATGAGGACGATGGTGGGGCCGATGTCCCAGGTGAAGCCGTCCACCTGCAGGCGGTTGCAGCGCCCGCCGGGGCCGCCCGTCTTCTCGAACAGCTGCACGTCGAAGCCCTGGTGGGCCAGCCGCGCCGCCGCCGCGAGCCCACCCACGCCCGCGCCCACCACCACCGCCTGTCGTTTGCCACGGCTCACGGTACGGCTCCTCTCAGACGATACGGTGGGCCAGCTGGCCGATGAGGGACTGCACCAGCTCGCGCAGACCGTTGGGGTTGGGCAGCTCGGCCAGCGCGCGCACCGCGCCGTGCGAGGCCCGTGTCACCAGATTCTCCGTGGCGCTCCGCCCCCCGCCCTCCTCCACCAGCCGCCGCACCCGCCCGAGCGCGAGCTCGTCCCTGCGCTCCACGGGCAGGGCCCACAGCGCCTCCAGCTCCCGGCGCACCTCGGGCAACGCCCGCGACCAGGCCGCCGCCACCGGGAAGGTCCGCCGGCCCCGGAGGAAGTCGCACCGCGGGGCCCGGACGCCCACCCGGCCGTCCTCGAAGAGGCCCAGCACCTGCTCGCGCAGCTCGTAGGCGAGCCCCACGTGGCAGCCCACGCGCGCCAGCCGCAGCCGCAGCCCCGCGTCCGCCCCCGCCAGCATCGCCCCGCACACCAGCGCCGGGGCCAGGCCCTCGCGCACCACCTGCATGCGCGCCAGCCGCCAGGCCCGCATCACGCCCCCGGGGCCCAGGCACTCGCCGCCGCGCTCCAGCTCCACGTAGCGGCCCACCGCCGAGTAGCGGCACAGCTTCAGGTAGTACTGGCTGGCCTGCGTGGCGCCCGGCAGCTCCGAGCCCAGCAGCGTCTCCATGGCGCGGGCGAAGAGATGATCCCCCACCACCACGGACAGGTGCTGGCCCGTGGCGCCCGGCCCCAGCAGGTGGTGCAGCGTCAGCCCTCCGCGCCGCAGCACCGACTGCTCCGTCGCGTCGTCATGGACGGCCGCGAAGGCGTGCAGCAGCTCCACGCCCGCGGCGAAGCGCCACAGCCCCGCCGGCACGGACGCCGAGCCCCGGGCCAGGCAGTAGCCGGCCAGCAGCAGCGCCGGGCGCATCCTCCAGGCGGGGCGCGACACGTACTCGCGGACGTGTCCCAGGGCTTCCGTCCAACGGATGTCCAACCTGCTCTCGTCCGGCAGCTCCAACAGCTCCGCCAGCGACGCATCCACCCGGGCCTGCACCAACTGCAGCCACGCCTGCTCCACCGAGGGAGCCGGCATGGGCGCTGCAGAGATGAAGGGCGTGAGCCCCATACAACCTTCCTCCCGGCGGATGGATGACGACTGTCCTGGAGGTAACCTTTGTGTCCAGGCTCTGTCAAGGTTATGTTCAAGGTTCGTACAAGCTTCGTTCACAGGAGGCCCCGATGACTGCACGGATTGCTGGCATGCTGACGGCTGCTCTGTTGGCCGCGAGTCCATCGCGCGCCGCCGAGCCACAGGTTGGACCGATGGACGCAACCTTGCGGGGCTCCAATGGAAAGGAAGTGGCGATCTCCCGATGGCGGGGAAAACCCGTCATTCTCTTCTATGAGGATCGCCACTCCACGACACTCAACTCGCCCTTGAAGGAGGCCCTCTTCTCGAAGGGTCAGAAAATGGGGCTGCTGGACGCGGCGTTCGTGGTGGCGGTGGCCAACCTGGAGTCGTTCGACTTCTTCCCCGCGCGGGGAATCGCGTTGTCCTACGTGCGCGACGAGGAGAAGAAGTGGGGCATTCCCATCCTGGTGGACCTGAAGGGAACGCTGGGGGCCTCGCCGTGGAACCTGCCCACCAAGACGTCCTCGGTGTTGCTGTTGGATGGGAACGGAGCGCTCGTCTACCGGTACTCCGGCCGCATGGGGGACGAGGACCAGAGGGCCTTCTTCCAGACGCTCGGTGGGCTGCTCGGCCGGGAGATTCCCGAGGAGGAGCACCCGTGAAGGTCGCCCTCACCGGAGCCAGTGGCTTCCTCGGTCCCCAGCTCGTGCGGCGGCTGTTGGACAAGGGCCATGCCGTGCACGTGCTGGCGCGCGACGTGGAGCGCGCGTTGAAGGGGCTGCCGGCGGGAGTGAGCGGCGCCTTCTTCGACGCGTCCACGCCGCTGCCGCCGGACGCGCTGGGGGGCGCCGGCGCGGTGGTGCACCTGGCGGGCGAGCCGGTGGCGCAGCGGTGGACGGAGAGCGCGCGCCGGCGCATCCACGACAGCCGGGTGGTGGGCACGCGGCTGCTGGTGGAGGCCATGCAGGCGGCGGGCACGGTGCGGCACTTCGTATCGGCCTCGGCCATCGGCTACTACGGGGGAGACCGGGGCGCGGAGCCCCTCACGGAGAGCAGCGCCCCCGGAGAGGACTTCCTCGCTCGGGTGTGCCGGGACTGGGAGGCCGAGGCGCAGCGGGCCGCCGCGGCGGACATCCGCACGGTGGTGGCGCGCATCGGCGTGGTGCTGCACCCGGAGGGCGGCGCGCTGAAGCAGATGCTGCCCGCCTTCCGCCTGGGCCTGGGCGGGAAGATGGGCTCGGGGCAGCAGTACATGAGCTGGGTGCACCGCGACGACACGCTGGGCCTGCTGCTCTTCGCGCTGGAGCAGCCGGAGCTGACGGGCCCGGTGAACGTGACGGCGCCGGAGCCGGTGACGAACGCGGACTTCTCGCGGGCCCTGGGGGCGGCGCTGCACCGGCCGGCGGTGCTCCCGGTGCCCGGCTTCGCGCTGAAGGCGGCGCTGGGGGAGATGTCCGAGGTGGTGCTGGGAGGCCAGCGGGTGCTGCCCCGGCGCGCGCTCGAGGCCGGTTACCGCTTCCAGCACCCCGAGCTGTCCGAGGCCCTCCGCACGCTCGTGGGGTGAGGGCCCGGCTTCACGTTTCTTCACGTACGATGGGGTTGCGGCGCGCGGAGCGCCGGTGAGTATTGGGACCACCATGCGCTTCACCCTTCAGTCGCTCATCTTCTTCGGCACCATGTCCCTCATCGTGGTGCTGGGGCACGTCTACCTGTACCGCCGGCTCTTCCGGGACACGGCGAAGCACCCCCACTGGCGGCGGGCGGGCGTGGTGCTGATGGGCCTGCTGGCCACGCTCATGACGAGTTGGTGGTTCGTGCCGCGCCTGCTGCCCCAGGAGACGGCGTCCGTCCTCTCGCAGCTCAACTGGTTCTGGATGGGCGTGGCCACCTACCTGCTGCTGGCGGTGCTGTCGCTGGGAGGCCTGCGCACGCTCTCCGGCTGGCTGGAGCGCCGCCGCGTGGAGGAGACGCCCGTGGCCGCCCCGGTGGTGGAGCCGGTGGTGGATGAAGCGCGGCGGCAGTTCCTCGCCCGGACGACGGCGGGGGTGGCGGTGGCGGCCGCGGGAGGCATGGCCGGCTATGGCGTGTGGCGCGCCTTCCACCCGCCGGTGGTGAACGAGGTGGCGGTGAAGCTGCCCGGCCTGCCCAAGGCGCTGGACGGCTTCAGCATCATCCAGCTCAGCGACGTGCACGTGGGGCCGCTCATCCAGCGCCGCTTCATGGACGCGGTGGTGGCGCAGTGCAACGCCCTGAAGGGGGACCTCGTGTGCATCACGGGGGACCTGGTGGACGGCCGGGTGGCGCAGCTGGCGCACGGGGTGGGCGCGCTGAACAACCTGCGCTCGCGGCACGGCACGTACTTCGTCACGGGCAACCACGAGTACTACTCGGGGGACGAGGAGTGGGCCGAGGCGCTCACGCGCATGGGGGTGACGGTGCTGCGCAACCGCCACGTGCGCATCGGCGAGCCGGGGGCCTCGTTCGACCTGGTGGGCGTGGATGACTGGGGCGCGCACCGCTCGGGCTATCCGCGCGAGCGCAGCTATGACCTGGCGGCGGCCACGGCGGGGAGAGACCCGTCGCGAGCCGCGGTGCTGCTGGCGCACCAGCCCTCCGGCTGGCGTGAGCACGCGCTGAAGGCGGGCATGGGGCTGCAGCTGTCCGGGCACACCCACGGGGGGCAGTTCTTCCCCTTCAACCTGGTGGTCTCCGCCATCTGGGAGCACGACGCCGGCCTGTTCCGCGAGGGCGACAGCCACATCTACGTCAGCCGCGGCACGGGCTTCTGGGGCCCGCCGCTCCGGGTGGCCGCCCCGCCGGAGATCGTCAAGGTGACGCTCCTGGCGTGACACGAACGTGACGCCACATCTCGAGCCTGGGTAGGATATCTAACTGGATGCGTAAGGCAGCGGAGAAGCGGGAGATCAAGCAGGAGCGCGCGGCTCGGACGCGAGTGGAAATCCTGGAGGCGGCCATCACGTTGTTCGCGCGACGGGGAATCCTCGCGACGACGATGGCCCAGCTGGCCAAGGCCATCCGGATGACGCCGGGGGCGCTCTACTGGCACTTCCCCACGAAGGAGGATCTGCTGCTGGCGGCCATCGACGAGCTGCACGGGCGCTACTACGCCGAGTTCGATCCGGTGCTGACCGAGCAGCAGACGTTTCCGGCGAGCGTGCGGCTCAAGACGTTCATGGAGCGCACGCATCAGTTCCTGCGCAGCCACCGCGAGTACGGCATCTTCTTCGGGATGGTGGCGGCGGAGTCGGCGGAGAACAACGACCGGGTGGCGGAGGCCCTCCGGGAGAAGCTGGGCATCTACGTCACGGCGGTGGAGAACATCATCCTCCACGGCCAGCAGCAGACGAAGGAGTTCCGCCAGGACGTGGACGCGAAGCATGCCGCGCACGGCATCATCGGCGCCTTCATCGGCGCGATGCTGCATCAGAACCTGTTCCGCGAGTCGGTGCCGTACGACGGCATGCACACCGCGCTGGCGCAGCTGCTGGTGGAAGGCACCGTCACGCGCTGAAACGGCAACGCCCCCCGCGTCACCCGGACTGCGTGACACGGAGGGCGTTGGGACTTCACCGGCCCCGCCCGCCCCCCGGTGGAGGCGGACGGGCCCGGCATCCGTCAGGGCTGCTCGGTCGGGCTCGAGGAGTTCTGCGGATCGCGCGTGGTGCGCTGCAGGAAGTCCACCGAGTTGTCGTTGGAGTCGTAGCCGTTGCCCTTCGCCGCGTCGGCGCCGCCCGTGGCCATCGTGGCGGCCGTCGAGGTGGCGAGCGCCTTGCGCTCGAGGCTGCCGCCCGGAGACGGGTGCGCGGGGCCGTACCTGGTCTCGGAACCCACGGCGGTGGAGCCGTAGCCGAGCGTATCCACCGCGTTCGGGTCATCGAGCGACGCGCCCACCTCGGGCTTGCCGATGCGCAGGGCGCCCGCCGAGCCCGACATGTTGAGCGCGTGGGTCGCATCCGGGGTGACGGCGCCACGGTAGTTCCCGTTGGCGAGCAGGAAGTACCCATACGCCGGGATGCTCTTGCCGTCCGGGATGGTGTAGGTGTTCGAGCTGCCGTAGGTCGTCCCGCCCGCGCTCTTGTACTGGAGCTTCCAGCCGCTCAGGTCCACGGGCTCACTGGACGGGTTGTAGAGCTCCACGAACTCGTCCTGTTGCTCGTCCGGGCTGGTGCTCGTGGGGCCGCCGCGCGCGGAGATCTCGCTGATGACCACGTGCGGAGGCAGCGCCGCGACCTCGATGTTGGCCGTGGCCGAGCTGCCCGCGCCCAGGGTGTTGGAGGCCACGAGCTTGCCCGTCACCTCCTGCTCGCCCGCGGTGAACGTCACATCCACCGTCTTGGCGCCCGAGGCGATGGTCGCGGTCGCCGCGTTGAGGGTGCCCAGCTCAGGAGGCGTGAGGGCGAGCAGCACGGTGAAGCCGTCGGTCTCGGCCGCCTTGTCGAGCGTCACGGTGAAGGTGCGCGAGGCCTTGGGAACGAGCTTGGCCTGGGCGGGGGTGATGCTGGCGATCCTCGGGAAGGGCAGACGCACCGTCACGTTGGCGGTGACCTCCTTCGCGCCGAGCGAGGCCTTGATGGTGCCCGTGCCACTGCCCGTGGCATCCGCGGTGAAGTCGAAGACGGCCGTGCTGGCCCCCGAGGCCACCGGCACCGTGAGGGGCACCGTCCCGAAGGCCGCTCCCGCCGTGGGAGGCGTCGCCACCAGCCGCACGAGCATGTCTCCCGGAGCCGCCCCACTGAGCGTCACCGTGAACGGCTGGGTGGTGCCCTGGAAGACGGCGACCGGGCTCGGGGTGATGCTGACGATCTCCGGGAGGCTGGCGGTGGCCAGCTCGATGGTGGAGCTCTGGGACGCGGTGGTGCCCGCCACCCGGGCGGTGAGCGTCCCCGGGCCGGTGCCAGGCGCCGCGGACGTCTTGAAGGTGAAGGGGACCAGGAGGCTGTCGGTGCCCACCGTCACTGGATCGATCGTGCCGAGCTCCGTGGGCAACACCTCGAGCTCGAGGGTGGTGCCCGCCGGAGCCGGGATATCCAGGGTCGCCAGGAGCGTCACGTCGTTGGACGCGGCGGTGACGATGCGGCCCGGGGCGAGCGTGGTGAGCCTGGGCTGCTCCGCGGCGCCCAGCACGCGCACCGTGGTCTCCTTCGAGGAGGCACCCATCGTGGCCTTCAGCGTCACACTGCTCGCCATGGCCACGGGGATGAGCTTCACCTCGGCGCTGAGCTGCCCCTTGGGGATGATCACCTTGCCGCTCTGAGCCACCCGCAGGCTGGCCGTGTCGGACGAGGTGACGGTGACCTCGACGTCCTCACCGTAGGCCGCCGGCAGCGACACCAGGAGCTTCGCCGGCCCGATGATCGAGCACCCGTTGGGGTCACACGCGGGATTCACCCGGATGAACGGGGTGGAGGGCAGCCCGAAGGAGGCCAGGGGCGGCGGAGGCAGGAGCAGATCGTCCGCGCTGCGCGGCTCGAGCTTGGAGTTGCCATTGCGCCACTCGAGGATGCCGCGCACGCGGCGGAACTCCGTGCCCACCTCGGGCATGGGGTGGCGGTACATGAGATCGTTCACCCGCAGGCCCTGCGTCTCCGTGCCATCCGCCCGGGTGTCCACGACGAACTCGTACGTGGGCGCGTAGTCGGCCGTGCCCGGGGTGGGCTCCTGCTTGGACACGAAGACGTTGGTGACCTCCACCAGCACGCTCTCGAGCGCCGCGGCGCGCGAGCCGCCCGTGTTCACATCGGAGGGGGAGACGGCGACGGGCGCCGGCAGCGGGGCGGTGCCCAGCTTCGTGAAGGTGACGTTGTTGAGCTGGAGCTGCCCGAAGTAGTCCTTCACCAGGGCCGTCTTGATCTCGATGAGATCGCCCACCGCGGGCTTGGCGGCGGTGGAGGACGAGGAGAAGACGTAGACGCCGGACCAGTCCGGGCCGGAGGTCAGCTCCGCCGTGGGAATCTGGACGTAGTAGCTGTTGCCCGCGATGGCCGTCACCACCGCCTTGGGAATGGTGACGGTGTAGCCCATGAGCGGGATGGCGCCGGACACCGGCCGCTTGACGTCGTAGAGGGAGACCGAGCAGAGCACGTCGTTCGGGTTGGCGTTGGGGCACGCGTCGCACGCGTCACCGCGGCCATCGCCATCCGTGTCCGTCTGCTCCGGGTTGGCCACACCGGGGCAGTTGTCACCGGGGCTGAACTTGCCATCACCGTCCTCGTCCGCCGGGTTGGGCGCGGTGCAGGTGGAGACACCGGCCTCCAGCGGGCACGGGTCGCACGCATCACCCACGCCGTCGCCGTCGGTATCCGCCTGCTTGCGGTCGTCCAGGGGGCGGATGGGGTTGAAGACGATGGGGCAGTTGTCCTCGGCGTTGGCGACGCCGTCACCATCGAAGTCGGCGAGCCGGCGGATGCCGCTGTAGACGGTGGAGCCATTCTGCGAGGCGGCCACCGGGGCGGTGGCCGTGCGCTGCGGCTCGCAGGAGGGCTCGTTCGTCGGGGTCACATCGGCGCAGAAGAACAGCTCGTATGCGCTCTTGTTGACCTCCCTCAGCTCGGCCAGCGTCTTGCCCGTCTCGGACTTCACGCACGCCGCCTTGGCACTGCCGCACATGGGAAGGTCCTCACAGGGCTCCGTCGCGCCCACGGTCAGCGCGGCCACGACCGCCTTGTCGCCGAAGAGCGGCTTGCCGCCGCGCACGGTGAGGACCACGTCGTCCGGCCGGGCCTCGATGACGGCGCGGTGCGGGGAGTAGGCGAAGGTCTTGAGCTTGAAGATGGCCAGATCCGCCACCTTCTTGGGGGCGATGCGGCCAATCTTCTCCCAGGTCTCCGTCAGGTCCGCGGCGTTCGCCGTGACCATCCGCCACAGCTCCTCGTCGGTGAAGGTCCGCGAGTAGTGCACCTCGTTGAGGTAGCTGGCGCAGCGCAGCTCGCGCAGGATGTTCATCGAGCCCGACTGCAGCCAGTCCGTGCCCAGCGCGATGTTCACACCCAGCTGCTTGTAGGCGGTGACCATGGCCGTCTCGCCGTACAGGGAGATGTTGGAGCGCGGCGACCAAATGAGGCCCGTGCCCTTCGCGGCCATCTTGGCGATGTCCGCCGCCGTGAGACCGATGCCGTGGATGATGGCCGTGTTCGACGCCAGCAGCTGCTGGCTGCCCGTGCCCTCACCGGAGAGGCAGCGGAACTCGTTGCGCGCCGACTCCGCGATGCCCTCGGCGATGTGCGGCAGGTAGGCCGACAGGGGCGGAATCTCGCTCGGCGTGTCGAGGCTCGTCCTGTAGTTGCACCCGCTCGACAGCTCCTCGCCGCCGGAGTCACCGATGGGGAACGTCTGGAAGTTCAGCTCCGGCTCGGCGAGGCCCTCCTGGGCCGTGCCCGAGGAGTTCAGATCGCGCAGGAAGCCGGGACGGCCGCCGCTGCTGGCGATGGCGGTGGTGCCGGCCATCACCTGGCGCAGCTCGGCCCAGCGCACGCCGAGGTCCGCCGCCGTGGAGCCCGCGGACAGCTTGGTGTGCCCGTCATGCGCGGCCCCGCCCACACGCCAGTCGTGGCGGTGCTCGTAGCGCTCCGCACGCCCGGCCTCCGGCGCCTTCTGGTAGTCGATGTGATCGTGCGCGTTGATGAGCGCCGGGGAGATGACGCCCTGCGGGCAGGCAATGACCGTGGCGGTGTCCGCCCCCGCCGTGCCCGAGCAGTCGCACGCCGAGCACTGGATGATGCCCTTGTCGTCCACCAGCACCTGGCCGCCATTGAGCGTCTTGCCATCCATCAGCACCACGCCCTTGTAGAGGCGCGCCGTGCCGGTACCAGCGAGCACCTTGCAGGTCTCACCGGCCGTCGGCTGCTCCTCTGCCTTCACCGTCCAGTTGCACTGCTGCGGCGCCGGACGGGTGACCACGCAGGTGCTCTCGCACCCGTCACCGTCCGTCGTGTTGCCGTCGTCGCACGCCTCGGAGATCTCCCGCTTGCCGTTGCCGCACACGGCCAGCACTTCCTGATCCGGCGTGGTGATGCTGCAGTCGTTCTGGCAACCGTCACCGTCCACCTGGTTGCCGTCGTCACACGCCTCGCCGACCTCCTGCTCTCCATTGCCGCAGACGGCCGGCGCGCTCTCGGTGGTACAGCTCTTCGAACAGCCGTCACCGTTGGCGGTGTTGCCGTCGTCACATTGTTCCTTGCCCTCGACGCGGCCATTGCCGCATTCCTCGGGCGGGGTGCACGCCGAGAGCAGGAGAAGTCCTGCACTCAACAGTGCCAGGAGATGGCGGGGGTGATTGCGCATGCAGTTCCTGGGGGGGTTGGGGGTTGGACCTGCGCAGTGGGCTCCCGCCTGGTGACAACGGCGTGAAGCACACTGAAACATTCAAGTGACACCTTACGCCGGAGGTGGGCCGGGTGAAAATCCGTGCCAGCCGTTTGGACGCCTGCTTTCGGCCGAAAACGCCCCTCTCAAACGCGCACTCTTGGACAACCCGGCGACTCCGGACACCCGAAGCAGTGGCGATCAGACGCCGGAGGTGTTTCTCTCCCCTCATGGCGCGCTCCCTGCTGCTCTCGCTGCTCGTGCGGCAGCACCTCGCACTCAAGGAGAAGTTCCGGGCCCGCTACCCGCACTGCTGGCTGGTGTGGGAAGCCGGGGTCTGGAACGTTCCGGAGAACAGCGAGCAGAACCACGGCACCACCCGGCTGCCCACCTCGGATCTCCGCGACTGCCTGCCGTCGGGGGATGCCATGTGCTTCGAGCTGGCCGTGGCGCCGGGGAAGGACACGCTGACGCTGGGGCGGGCCTCGCACAACGTCTTCGTCATCAACGACGCCACGGTGTCGCGCGAGCACCTGGCGCTCCACCCCCAGCCCGACGGGAGCTGGACGGTGGAGGCGCTGGCCCAGGGCGGGCCGGCGATGCTCGGCGGCAAGCGGATGCGGCCCGGGCAGCACCTGCCGCTGGAGTCCGGCATGCAGCTGCAGCTGGGCGACGTGCGGCTCACCTTCCACGACGCCGAGAGCTTCCACACCCGCATGGGCCACACGGCCGCGCTGATGATGGCCCACCAGCGGGGCGGCTCCCGGGAGACCCCGGCCTGAGCGGGGCCCGGGCCCCCGGCTGCGGCTAACGCACGGTGCCCAGCGTGGTGGGGCGCGGCTGGGGAGCGGTGGCCGCGTAGATGACGCCGCCGGCGAGCACCGCCACGGCGCCCGCCCCCGCCCACACCCACCACTTCGTCAGCACGCTGTCTCCCTTCACCTGGGCCTCGGTCCGCGCGGAGGTCCTCGCGCCGGGCACCAGGGCGCGCTTGCCCTCGCCCTGCTGGACACGGCGCGCGGCGATCGCCTCGGCCTGGGCCCGCAGCGCCGCGGCCTTCGCCTGCTCCCGCGCCGTCTCCTCGCGCGCCTGGCGCCGCTCCTGCTCCCGGAGCACCGCCTCGTCCATCTCCGCGATGAGCTCCCGCGCCAGCGCGGCGTTGGACGGCTCCTCCTTGGAGAGCGTCAGGTAGCGCCGGTAGAAGAAGCCGGCGCGCTCGGGACGGCCCATCTGCCGGTGGCACTGGGCGATGTTGAAGAGGAAGCCCGGCAGCGGCATCAACCGGTACGCCTCGCTGTAGGCGTCCAGGGCCTTCTGGAACTCGCCCAGGTCGTAGGCGATGTTGCCCTCGGAGAACCTGGCGCGGGCCTGCGACTCCACGTGGGCGCCCACCTCCCCGTTCGCGGCGCGCGCGGACAGGGGCGACACGGCGAGCGCCACCGCCACCAGCACCGGCAGCAGGGAGCGCTCAGCGAGCGAACGGATCGATGACGTCATCGCGCACTCCGGGGTTCTGCTTGCGGTGGACAGCGGGGCGGACGGAGTCGCGCGCCTGCTTGCGGCCCGTCCGCGGCTCCGCCTCCTGGACGAGCGGCGCCTCGAGCGGGGCGGACGCGCCGGGCGGCTCCTCGTGCCCGGTGGCGAGGGTGACGGGGGCCCGCGCGGCCACCTCGTGCGCCCCGGAGGTGGCACCCCGCCGCACGCCCCACGAGAGCACCAGCCCCGCGAGCGCCAGGGCCACCATGCCCGAGGCGATCAGCGGCCAGGGGCGCCGCGCACCGGACAGGGCCGCGGGCACCGCCATGGGCTGGGTGGGACGCTCGTCCTCGGAGAGCTGGGGGGCCCGCGGCTCCGTCCCCGTGTCCGACAGCAGCGCGGTGATGACCTCGGCGAGCTGCCGCGGCCGGTCCGCGGGCTCCTTGGCCAGGCAGCGCAGGGCGAGCTGGGCCAGCACCTGCGGCACCGGCTCTCCCGCGGGCGTGTGCGAGGGCAGCGCGGGGGGCGGCTCGGTGAGGATCTTCACCATGAGCTGGCCGAAGTTGGAGGCCTGGAAGGGCGGCCGTCCGCCGAGCAGCTCGTAGAGGACGGTGCCCACCGCGTAGATGTCCGCGCGGTGGTCCACCGGCAGGCCCGCGGCCTGCTCCGGCGACATGTACGTGGGCGTGCCGATGATGGTGCCATCCAGCGTACCGCTGGTGTTCTCGGCGGTGAGCAGCTTGGCCACCCCGAAGTCGAGCACCTTCACGAAGTCCTGCTGCCCGGCCTTGTGGGCCACGAAGAGGTTGTCCGGCTTGACGTCCCGGTGCACCACCCCCAGCTGGTGCGCCGCGCCCAGCGCCGCGCACACCTGCACCAGCATGCGGCGGATGCGCTGCAGGGTGAGCTTCTCCTCCTGCAGCAGGGCGGAGAGGCTCTGCCCGCGCAGCAGCTCCATCACGCAGTAGACACGTCCGTGCTCCGCGTCCTCGATGAAGTCGAAGATCTCCACGATGTGTTCGTGGTTGATCTGATTGACGGCACGCGCCTCCTGGAAGAAGCGCTGCACGAAGCCGCGGTCATGGGAGAAGGCGGAGCGCAGCACCTTGAGGGCCACCTGGCGCCCCAGCCGCGTGTGACGCGCCTGGAACACCTGGCCCATGGAGCCTTCGCCCAGCAGGCGCTCCAGCTGGTAGCTGCCGAGGATGTCGCCTTCCTGAAGCTCGCGGTCCACGACCGTCGAGCCGCCTGCGGCTTGGAAGCTGCCTGAGAGCACCGTGCCCGAGATGAAGTCGTCGCCGCGCATGGGCGGCAAACCTTTTCATCCTCTCATTCCTCGGCAACCCACACAGCCAACGTTGTCGCCAGGGTGACGACTCTTCTGTCCCGCCCAGGGCGCAGAAGGCCTCCTGGGTTCCATCAGTGGGAACAGGCCCGCCCCGGGGGGCGAGCCTGTGCTCAGGTGTGAATCAAGCACACACCGTCAGGCGCAAGAGCCGTTGTTCTGGCAGGTGCCCGCCGCGCCGTTGGTGCGGGTGCAGGCGGTACCGGCGGGACAATCCGTCTTGTCCGCGCAGTCGGTCTGGGTATCGCCGTCGTTGTCCGTGCGGTCGTTGCAGATGGTCTCCTTCTTGGCGCAGTTGTTGAAGGAGCAGCCCGCGCCACAGACACCGCTGACGCAGTTGGAGTCCGAGTTGCCGACGATGCAGTCGGTCCTGCCCGCGTTCCCATCGTTGTCCTTGGCGTCGGAGCAGGCCACCTCCACCCGGGTCCCGGTGTTGGTGCACAGGGTGCCGTCACTGAAGCTCTTCCAGTAGCAGTCGCTGTCCGCGCAGTCGGCGCCGTTGTTGCCGTCGTTGTCCAGGCCGTCATTGCACACGGTCTCCGTGGCGGCGCCACCCGAGCACAGGCAGCCCCCGGCGACGCTGCAGTCCTTGCCGTTGCAGTCGACGGTGTCCGCGCAGTCGGTGCCCTCGGTGCCGTCGTTGTTGATGCCGTCGCTGCAGATGGTCTCCACGGCCTTGCTGCCCTGGCAGAGGCAGCCGGCGCCGCACGACTGGTTGGCGCAGTCGGGGTCCGCGCAGTCGGTGCCCTCGGTGCCGTCATTGTTGAGGCCGTCGCCGCAGGCGATCTCCTTCTTCACGTAGTTGGTGCAGACGCAGCCGGTGCCGCACGACTTGCCAGAGCACTCCTCCTCGACGCAGTCGGTGAATCCATCCGGCTCGTTGTCGACGCCGTCGCCGCAGTTGGCCTCGCCAATCGCCCGGCCGACGCAGACGCAGTTCTTGGCCGTGTCGCCGGCCTTGCACACGCGCGTCTGGTTGTCGCAGTCGCTGTCCGCGCAGTCCTTGGCGCCGTCCCCGTCGTCGTCGGTGTTGTCGTCACAGAGCGTCTCGCCGCGCGTCTTGCAGGCCCCATCCACGCACAGCTGGGTCACGGCGTTGCAGACGTTGCCGCACCGGCCGCAGTTGGCGATGTCCGTCTGGACGTTGAAGCCCTCGTCCGTCTCGCCGTCGCAGTCGTCATCGACGCCGTTGCACGACTCGGCGGAGGCGGGCAGGACCTCGCCGGTGCAGACCATGGAGCCGTCGGCGCCGCAGGTGACGCGGCCGGCCTTGCAGCCGCCCACGTCCTTCGTGCCCTCGGGGCCGGTGTAGCAGCTGGCCGCGGTCAGGTCGTCCAGCTGGCCGTTGCAGTTGTCGTCCTTGCCGTTGCACACCTCGGTGGTGGGCGTGCAGCAGTAGCCGCGCAGGCCCGCGCCGCGGGGAGCGCACACCACGCCCTGGGCGGCGCAGTCCTCGGCCGTGTCGCAGCTGAAGAGGGTGTCGTCCGGAAGCTCCGGCACCCAACAGCCCGCCGCGGACAGCGCGAGCACCAGACAGCAGAAGAGGGAAGAAAAGGACTTCATGTTCAGAAGCTCCCGCCAAAGACGAAGTGGAGGGCCGTGCCACTGGTGCCCTTCCCGCTGGAGACGGGGGCCACCGAGGAGGACACCGGCTCGGAACGCGCCGGGACGACGAGGAGCCACAGCAGGCTGCCGCCCGCCACCGCGCCACCGCCCGCCATGAGCGCCGTGGAGATCATCGACTGCTGCCGGGCGGCCAGGTACTCGGCGCGAGACACGTCCATGATCCCGTCGCCGTTGGCGTCCCGCACCTTGCCCTGGAGGCCCATGCCCATGGCCACGCCCGCGCCCACCGCCGCCAGACCCAGCACCGTGGTGTAGAGGGCGGGACGGCTGAAGACGGAGGGGCCGGAGGGGCCGCTGGACTTCTTCTTCTTCACGCTCGCCACGGCGTCCGCCGGGGGTCCCTCGGGCGCGGGGCCATTGAGCTCCAGCCGCACCGCCACCTCCTGCGTCTCGCCCGGCGCGAGCGTCAGCGTCTTCGTATAGGTGGAGTACTCGTCGGCCTCGACGATGAGCTGCACCTCGCCGGGCGGCAGCTTCGCCTCGACGGTGCCCACGCCCAGCATGCGCTCACCCACGCGCACCACCGCCTGCGACACGTTGCTGGACACCTTCAGCATCGAGCGCGGCCGGGCCAGCTCCGTCACGCGCTTGGAGAGCACCTCGCCCGCCTCGCGGATGAAGTTGCTGTCGGTGGGCTTGCGGCCCGTCACCACGTCCGTCTCCACCGCGCCCCGGTCCCGGTCATACGTCCACAGCCGCAGCGTCCAGCCCTCGTCCTCCAGCGCCAGGCGCGCCGTGGTGAGCAGGTCCGCGTCGAGCGTGTCCGCCGGTCCACTCAAGCACGCGGCCTCCTGGCAGCGCAGGGCGGTCTCGTAGTCCGACGCGAGCTGCTCGCGGACTTCCGCGGGCTCGGAGGCCCTGGCCACCCGGCCGGTGCGCAGCGCCACCGCCTGCAGCCACCCCATCCACCGCTTCGCCGCCGCGGCCCCGGCGCGCTCGGGCGTGTCCAGGCCCACCAGCGCGAAGCGCGGCTGCAGGTCCGCTCCGGGCGTGCCGCTGCTCAGGTCCAGGCCCAGCCCGCCCTGCTCGGCGTCCTGAGGAGTGCCCTCTCCGGAGTCCTGCTGCTGCTCGTTGCTCTGGGTGTTGGAATCACCGGACAGGTCCAGCCCGAGGCCCTGGGCCCGGGCCGGGCCGGCGGTCAGCGCGAGTGCCAGCAGGCCGGCCACATACACGACGGGGGTACGCATACACACTGTTGTACCGCGAACAGCGCCCGCTGCGGAGCACCGCCGACGTCGCATCCCGCTCTTGCCATGGGAGCAGGCAGGTGACTGCCACGTCCGGGTCCGCCATGTAGCCCCCAGGCACACCTGCAACCCTCTCGCGGGCCCACCCGTGGCAGACTCGCGCGAGGAACGAGGTGCCGCGCACGGGCACGCCGGGCCGAGGAGGAGGTTGCTGTGTCAACGGATGAGACGGGGTCGTCTGGCAACGGCGGGCAGCACAGGGTGGCCGGGTATCTGGGCTCGCTGGCGTTCCACATCAGCTACGTGACGCCCATCTTCTGGTTCGTGGAGCTGCTGCAGAACCAGCTGTACTGGAAGCTCACCGGCGAGCCGGGGTGGACGTACCCGCGCTCGCCCTACCACTGGTTCTCCTTCGAGAGCGTGGGGCTGTGGGCGGGCTCGGTGACCATCATCTGGTGCCTGAACTTCTTCTGGTTCCTGCGCCGGGACGTGGGGCTGGTGAAGCGGATGGTCATCGCCGGCACGGTCTGCTTCGCGGGCGAGTGGCTGGCGGGCTTCGTCGCCGACCGCGTGTTCGGCCATCCGATGCAGATCTGGACGAACGCGCCGCTGGTCTACATCCAGTTCAGCGCGCTCTTCTTCTGGTGGTGGGACGTGCTGCTGTACGAGCTGCTGACGGTGGACATCGCGAGACTGGGCCGGCCCGCCACGGCGACGCCGGAGCCGGGTGCGAAGGCGGAACCACTTCCCGGTTCGAGCTCCTCTTCGTCACTGCGGTAACGGGCATGGCGGACAGGCTCGGCAGGAGATGAGGACTCGCCAAGGAATGGGCGTGCTGCTCGCCCTGGCCCTGCTGTCCAACGCCTGCGCGTCGCTGACGCCACCGCCCGGCCGGGGGATGAACCTGCGCTACACGCACGGCGAGGGCGCCACGCCCGCCTGGGCGGGTGGCACGGGTGAGCCGCCCTCGCCCGAGCCCGGGGGGACACAGCGGCTGCACCGCCGCCAGCAGGCACGGCAGGCGGTGACGGCGGTGGACCCGGGCGATGCGGACACCCAGGCACGGGGGAGCGCCCTGGCGTCCCACCTGGCTTTGCTGGGGGCCGTGGACGAGGTGTCCGCCTCCACCCGCCGCCTTTCCCGTGAGCTGCCCAGACTCCGGGCC